>NZ_JBHVKW010000009.1:0-132135 GCF_042797905.1 Amycolatopsis sp. NPDC057786 | reverse complement strand
GGGCCCCTTCTCCATGCTCGTCAGGCCTCCTTGGCCGCCTCTTCCTTGAGCTTGTCCATGTCGATGTCGCGCGCCTGCTGGATGAGGTCTTCCAGCGTCTTCTCCGGGAGCGCGCCCGGCTGCGCGTAGATGACCGTCTGGTCGCGGATCACCGCGAGGGTGGGGATGGAACGCACGTCGAAGGCCGCGGCCAGCTGCTGCTCGGCCTCGGTGTCGACGCTCGCGAAGACGATGTCGTCGTGGTTGCCCGACACCTTCTCGTAGGTCGGTGCGAACTGGCGGCACGGCATGCACCAGCCCGCCCAGAAGTCGATGATCACGAAGTCGTTCTCCGACACGACCTGATCGAAGTTGGCGGCGGTCAGCTCCACAGTGCTCATGCCCGGCGTAACGAATCGGGAGGGACGCGCATTCCCGCGAGTGCGCGTAGCGTCTCGGTTGGAGCAACCCACGTTTCGCAGGAGGCGCAGATGGCCGACGGGGACATCCTCAACCGGATCGACGAGCTGGTCAGCGAGGAGCACGAACTCCGTTCGCGGGCGATCGGCACCGGGCTGAGCTCGGACGACCGGTCCCGGCTCGCGAGTGTGGAACAGCAACTGGACCAGTGCTGGGACCTCCTGCGGCAGCGGCGGGCGCGCGTGGAGTTCGACGAGGATCCGGACCAGGCGACGACGCGGCCGATCTCCGAGGTGGAGTCCTACCGGCAGTAGCGGGCGGCTGAAGGACGCTTTCACCGCATGTCACGCGATGAAGGGCGCTTTCCTCGCATCGCATGCGGTGAAAGCGTCCTTCAGCCCACGTGAGTGATCAGGCCGGGCAGAGGGTCCCGTCGACCGGGATCTTCCCGTCGATCAGGAAGGCCCGCGTCGCGTCCGCGACACACGGCGAGAGGGTCAGCGCGCCGTGCCCGGCGCCCTGCCAGGTGATCGTCACCGCGCTGGGTATCTGGTCGGCCGCCCGGCCGGTGCCCTGCTCCGGCGTGACCGGGTCGGTCGCGGTCCCCGCGACGAGCATCGGCGGGACGCCCGGCACTCCCGCGGGCGGAAGCGGTTCGCGGCGCACGGGCCACGGGCTGCACCAGGCCAGCTGCTGCGCGGCGAAGACACCGAACTGCGGGTACTTGTCGCGCAGGGTCGTGGTCGCCCGTGTGAGTTCCTCGGCCGAGAGCCGGCTCGCGCTGTCGTTGCATTTGGTCGCGAGCGTGCCGTCCAGCCGCGACGGCCGCGCCTTGGTGTCCTTCAGCACCGGCTCCGCGAACGCGGCAAGCGGAGTGACGTCGCCGGTCTGCGCGGTCTTGAGCGCCTCGGCGAGTTCCACCCAGCGCGAGCGTTGCGCGAGCCCGGAGTAGATGGCGTACAGCGCGATCCCCGGGGTGATCTGCTCTCCGTCGGTGGTCGTCGCGGACGCCGACCGGAGCCGGTCCGCGACGGCGGTCACCGCCGAGCGGGCGTCGCCGAGCGGGCAGCCCCTCGCGATGCAGTCGGCGCCGAACGCGTCGAGGGTCGCCTGCGCGCCCGCGGCGATGCCTTCCTGCGTGGCGGCCGAGTCGGGGGCGGGGTCGGGCAGCCCGTCGAGCATGACCCGGCCGACCTGGGCCGGGAACCGCACGGCGTACTCGGTGAGGACCTTCGAACCGTCGCCGCGGCCCAGCGCGTGCAGTTTGTCCAGCCCCAGTTGCTCCCGGAGTTCTTCGAGGTCGCCCGCCGCCCGCCAGCTGTCCATCGCGAACCGTGAGTCGTCCAGTTCGATGGCGCACTGCTGCCCCGCCCGGCGTGCCGCGTCGACGACGCTTTCGAGGTCGGCGGCGGCCGGATCGGCGCCGAGCAGGTCGGTGCGGATCTCCGCCGGGATGCATTGCACCGGCATGGACGTCCCCGTCCCGCGCCGGTCCACGCCGATCAGCGAGAACTTCTGCAGGAACTCGGGCGGCAGCGTCGCGGCCAGCCGCGCGGCGTACAGCGACCCCGGCTCGCCGTCGACGTCGTTGACCACGACGAGCGGGATCGGCCCGCCCCCGGTCTTGACCACCGAAAGCCGAGAGAGCCCGCGACCGGGCAGATCCGGCGCGTCGAGCGTCGTGGGCACCCTGGCGCACGAGAACTTCAGCGTGTCCGGCACGGACGGCTGCCCCAGCCGCTGCCGGGTCGCTTCGTCGCAGTCCTCCCATTTGATCGACGGCGACCGCGGTTCGGCGAGCGGCGGCAGCGGGACCTGCTGGGCCGTCGTCTGGCCGCCGGGATTCGGTTTGCCGTCGTTGTCGATCACCGCCGGCCGTACGGACGGTCCGGCCGTGCAGCCCGCGAGCACGGCCGTCACCACGGCGGTCGTCAGGAACAGCCGTGGCGTGCGGCGGGCGGTGCTCACGGGCTGGTCCTCACTTCCAAGGCATGACAAAGCTCGGAACAGAGCTTCGCAGGTCGGATGTCAGGACACGGTTAGCGGGTGCGTTTCACCTCGCCGCGGAACACCGCGTCCAGGTCGTAGCGGGCGACCTCCTCGAGCTGGGCATAGGTGCAGGAGGACGGCTCACGGTCGGGGCGCCAGCGTTTGAACTGCGCGGTGTGCCGGAACCGCGACGGAAATCCGGCCTCGGTGTGCTCGTAGCCGACCTCGACCACCTTTTCCGGCTTCAGTGGCACCCACGGGGCCTCCTTGGACTTCCACCGGGTGATCCCGCCGGGAATCCGCTGGTTCTCGCGCACGTTGTCGCCCAGCCAGGGGTGATCGGTTCCGTCGGTGATCAGCGGTGCCAGCTCTTCGGCCAGCTCACGCCGACGGGTGACCGGGAACGAGCCGACGACGCCGGGGTGGTGGAGCACGCCGTCGTCGTCGTAGAGCCCGAGCAGGAACGAGCCGACCATCTCGCCCGGTTCGCCGTCGACGTGCCAGCGCAGCCCGGCGAGCACGCAGTCGGCGGTGCGCGAGTGCTTGTACTTCAGCAGCACCCGCTTGCCGGGCGTGTACGGCTCGTCGAGCGGTTTGCCGATGACACCGTCGAGCCCCGCGCCCTCGAACAGGGCGAACCAGTGCCGCGCGATCGCCGGATCCGAGGTGGCCGGGGTCAGGTGGATGCCGTCGGAGGCCAGTTTCTCCAGCCGGTCCCGCCGCTTCGACGTCGGTTCGTCCAGAAAGGACTCGTCGCCCAGCGCCAGCAGGTCGAACGCGACGAACTCCGCCGGGGTCTGCTCCGCCAGCAGCTTGATGCGGCTTTCGGCGGGGTGGACCCGGTCGGTGAGCGCGTCGAAGTCCAGCTTCCCGTCCTTGGCGACCACCAGTTCGCCGTCCAGCACGATCCGCTCGGGCAGCGCCGCCTTCAACCGCTCGACGACCTCGGGGAAGTACCGGTTGAGCGGCTTCTCCGACCGAGACTGCAGGGTCAGCTCGTCACCGTCGCGGAACACCAGGCACCGGTACCCGTCCCATTTCGGCTCGAACAGCAGGCCGCCGGAATCGGGGATCGCCTTCGCCGGTTTGGCGAGCATCGGTTTGACCGGCGAAGTCAGTGGAAGCGACATGACGGCCATTCTTGCCACAAGTGGCCGGTCAGCGCACCCGCTGCGGTGCTGCCGTGTCGAGTTCGATCCGGACGGCCGTCGGCAGGACGTCCACGCCGAGCGACTCCCGCGCGCGGGCCAGCACCGTGCTGTCGAGCTGCTCCCAGACCCGTTTCAGGTCGGTGCCCTCGACGAGCCAGAGCGTGATCCGCAGCGCCGGATTCTCCTTGTCGCCGACCGCGCGGACCCGGGCGCGCCCGACCCCGTCCACCGTCTCCGCGTCGGCGCGGACGGCTTCGGAGATGGCCGAGGCGGTCACCACGAGGTCGTCGTCGAGTTCGAGATCCGGGCGGCCTTCCGGGCGCAGCGACCGGAAGAACCACCACAGTCCCAGCCACAGCAGGAGAACGCCGAGCACGATCGCGCCGATCCGGGAGGCGAGCGCGTGCCGCGACAGCCAGTCGAGGGCGATCGGGTCCACGAGCGGCCGGACGGCGCGGTGCGTGCCGAGCCAGCCGGCGCCGACGACGACCACCGCCGCCCCGCCGAGCAGCGCGAGGAGTCCGATGAGGACGGTCAGGGTCCGTTCCGTGCCGGTGGACCGGCCGAGTGCCTTGGCGGAGACCGAACGGGTCATCGGCGGTCCTTCGGGGAGTCGACGACGACCGAGACCTTCGGCCGCCGCACCAACGGGACGTCGTCGAGCAGACCGGAGACCGTCTCCAGCAGCCGCGGCCGCAGCTCGCCTTCGGTTTCCAGCCTGCTCGTCGCGCGGACACGGATCTTCTTGGCGGTGGCCGTGACCTTCGCGCCCGCGACGTTGTCCTGCGCGCGCACGGTCACCCCGACCAGCCTCGCCAGGGAACGCGGCGACGTGGTCACGCTGACCTCGTTCGCCGGATCGGTCAGCCGGATGGCGCGCCGCCCGGCCGAGGCCGCCGCCAGAATCAGCAACAGCCCCACGACCGCGACGGCGATCGCGAGATACCGGACCATGGGGGCGTTCCAGGACTGCTCCGCAAGGGTGTCGCGCCAGTCGTCCCACGGGAAGAACAGCGGGCCCCGCCCCGGCCGCCACCAGCCCCAGCCGACCTCCAGCGCCAGCAGGACCCCGGCGGCGGCCAGCGCCAGCCCGATGAGGGCCGACAGCAGGCGGACGAACAAACGCATACTGGTTGCTCCTTCTAGCGGACGCGGGGCGCGATGTCGGGCAGGAGCGCGGAGACCGTCACCGAGATGTCCCGCACCTGGTACGACGTGATCCGCTCGACTTCCTCGGTGACCCTGGCGCGCAGGTCGCCGACGATCCGCCGCACCGGCGCCGGATAGTTCAGCGCCACGTCGAGCACGAGGTCGACGTCGTTGCCCTCGCCGCCGACCTTCGCGCTCGCGCCGTGCGTCCCGAGCCCGAGTCCGGCGATCCGCCGCTCCGCGCGCGTGGTCCCGTCGACCTGGTCCGCGGCGTGCTGCGCGATCTTGCGGACCACGGACGGCGAGATGGTGAGGGTGCCGCGATCGGCGGGGTCGGGCGGGACGGTCATTTGTCGCGGCCCCGGCCGAACAGGTCGCCGAGGTCGAGTTCGCCGTCGAGCACGCGGCCGAGGACGAGGCCGATGACGCCGACGGCCAGCGTCACCAGGAAAGCGGTGAAGCCCTGGGTCGCGGCGAGGCCGAGGATGAGGCCGGCGAGCAGGCCGGTCTGGGTCCCGTTCATCACTCGACCCGCGAGGACTCGGTCTCGCCGCCGTTCTCGTCGGGCAGGTGGATGTCGTTGACCGCGATGTTGACCTCGATCACCTCGAGGCCGGTGATCTGCTCGACCTGGCCGATCACGTTGCGGCGCACCGCGCGCGCGACGTCGACGATGCGGGCGCCGTACTCGACGACCACGTCGAGGTCGATCGCGGCCTGCTTCTCGCCGACCTCGACCGAGACCCCGGACGTGGTGACCGTGCCGGAACCGGGGATGCGCTCGCGGATGGCGCCGAAGGCCCGCGAGACCCCGCCGCCCAGCGCGTGGATCCCGGTCACCTCGCGGGTGGCGAGTCCCGCCACCTTCTGCACCACCACCGACGAGATCGTGGTCTTGCCGGCGGCTCCTTCCTCGTTGAGGGACGCCCCTGTCACGGGGGCGTCGGGCTTGCTCGCGCTCGGCTGCGCCATGAAGTTCGCTCCTTCTCGGCCGGTGCCGCGCGACCTGCGCGCGCGGCGGTCCCTACGCTCTCACCGACCAGGACACGCGCGCATGCCGAGCCGTCACGCGATGTCCCCCGGATGGGGTAATCAGTTCCGGGATCACTCCGGAGGCCGGGCAAGGTCGCGTCCCGGCGCGGCTGACGTCGCGAAAGCCACTTTCGAGACATCTGACGTCCCGAAAGTGGCTTTCGCGACACGACACCTTGCCGCCTTGCTTCCGATCAGTCCGGATGCACATCGACGACGTGGACGTTGATCGTCGGCGGGGCGGACCCGAGCTGGCCGGTCAGCGCCGCGATGACCTGATGGCGCAACAGGTCCGCGACGGCCGCTTCGACGCCGAACCGGATCGTCACCAGCACCTGGAGCACGTCCTCCTCGAGCGCGACGGCGGCGACGTGCACTCCGCCGAGCTCCCGGCCGATCTCGGCGGCGACGTTCCTGGTCATCAGCACCAGCGCCCGTTCCGACACCTGGGTCTTGCCGCCCGACGACGGCAGGTCGAGCGGGGCGGTGGTGTGCCTGCCGCGGACGCCGCCGACCGAGCGGAGCACCCGCTCGACCAGTCCCGGCGGCGTCGGCACCGGACGGCTCGCGGCGGCGCGCACCTGCTGCCACCGGGGGTCGTCGCGCGGATCCTCGCTCATCACCGTTCCCCGGGTCGGAAGTTGTCGCCGAGTTTCGCCAGCAGCGCCACCCTCGCGCGGTGCAGGCGGGCACGCAGAGCGGGCACGCTGACTTCGAGCACCTCGGCCACCTCGTCGTAGGTCAACCCTTCGAATTCTCGCAGAATCAGCGGGATCCGCTGGCCGACGTCCAGTTCGGCGATCGCGCGCAGCACCCTGCCGACCTGCTCGGCGCTCTCCACGTGACCCTCCGGACCAGGCACGATACCCGCGTCGCCCTCGTCGAGGGGCACGGTCGGTTTCCGGCGCCGGACCACGCCGAGCGCGCCGTTCGTCGTCACCCGGTAGAGCCAGGTCGACACCGCCGCTTCGAACCGGAAGGCGGGCAGCGCGCGCCACGCGGAGAGCCAGGCCTCCTGGACGACGTCCTCGGCCTCGGACGAGCTGCCGGTGATCCGCAGGGCGACCCGGTACATCCGGGCCGTATGCCGCCGGACCAGGGTGTCGAAGGCACCGTGGTCCCCGGCGGCGGCCCTGGCCACCAGTTCCTCGTCCGGAACCGGGGCCGCCTCGCTCACCCGCCCTCCCGGCGGCGGTAGCGCAGCATGGTGAAGCCGTCTTCGACGAGCACGGACGCGAGCTCCATCCGACGCGGTTCCGGGGCGGGGCGGCCTCGGACGATCCGGCTTTCGCCCGCTCCCGCCAGCAGCGGGGCGACGGTGAGGCACAGCTGGTCGACGAGGTCGGCGGCGATCAGGTCGGCGAAGAGCGCCGGCCCGCCTTCGCAGTCGACCCGGCGCAGCCCGCGTTCGCCCAGCAGCGCGAGCGCCCGGTGGAGGTCGACGTCGTCGGTCCCCGCGACGACCACTTCGGCGCCCGCGCGCTCCAACTCGGCGCGCGGCGCCTTTCCGGTGGTGATGACGATCGGCGGGACCTTGGTGTCGGTGAACAACGGGCCCTCGGGATCGAGTTCACCGGTTCGGGTCACCACCGCGATCGGCGGGACCTCGGAAAGGCCGAGCGCGGCCCGGCGGGCGGCGCGTTCGGGAGAGACGCGCGCGCCGCGGTAGCCCTCGGCGCGCGCCGTGCCCGCGCCGACCAGGATCACGTCGGCGAGCAGCCGTCCCATCAGGAAGATCCGCTTGTCGGCGGGGTGGGAAAGCCCCTCGGACAGCTCGTCGACCGCCGCCGCGCCGTCGGCGGAGCTGACGAAGTTGACCTGGACCCAGGGACGGTTCACGTTTTCGGGGTACCCGTAGAGCCGTTCGAGGTCGGCGTCGGAGACGGGCTCCGCCGGTGTCGTTGGCCACAAAAGCTGCACACCGACATCCCAGCACGCGCCCGACGGCACCGCTGAGCGGGGGATACGCCCGGTCAGGGAGGGTGAACCCGCCACGCCGGTGCCGTTACGCTCGGCGAATGCCCGCCCGCCTGATCGATCGCCGTCCGGAGCTGTCCGCCGACGAGCTGATCACCGCGCTCGTCCCGCCGCCGAGGTTCGACGCGGTCCGGTTCTCCACGTACGTGCCCAACCCGGACGAGCCGAGCCAGGCCGAGGCCGTCGTCACCTGTGGCGCGTTCGCGAAGCGCGTGGCGGAAGCGTCGAGCCGGAAGCCGAAGTCGAAGCTGCGCGCGTTCTTCGGCGGCGGAGACGAGACGCCGTCCGGGCCGATGGGGCTCTATCTCGACGGCGGTTTCGGTGTCGGCAAGACCCACCTGCTCGCCTCGACCTGGCACGAGACGCCGTCGCCCAAGGCGTACGGGACCTTCGTGGAGCTGACCCACCTCGTCGGCGCGCTGGGTTTCGCCGAGGCGGTGCGGCGGCTGTCCGAGCACCGGTTCCTGGCGATCGACGAGTTCGAGCTCGACGACCCCGGTGACACCATGCTCGTCACGCGGCTGCTGCAGGAACTGATCTCGGCGGGGGTGTTCGTGGCGGCGACGTCCAACACGCTGCCGGACAAACTCGGCGAGGGCCGGTTCGCCGCCGCGGACTTCCTGCGGGAGATCCAGTCGCTGTCCGCCCGGTTCGGCGTCTGCCGCGTCGACGGCCCGGACTACCGCCACCGCGGCCTGCCGGACGCGCCGCCGCCCGCGAGCCCCGAGGAGCTGGAGGCGTCCGCCGCCACGCATCCCGAGTCCACTGTGGACGATTTCGACGCGTTGTGCGAACACCTGGCAGGCCTGCATCCTTCGCGCTACGGCAGGCTTCTCGACGGCGTGACGCGGGTGCACCTGCGCGACATCCACCCGGTGCCCGACCAGAACGTCGGACTGCGGCTGGTCGCCTTCGCCGACCGGCTCTACGACCGCGCGATCCCCCTGGTGGTCTCGGGCGATCCGGTGCCGGAGCTGTTCACCGAGGAGATGGTGAACGGCGGCTACCGCAAGAAGTACCTGCGCGCCGTCAGCCGTCTGACGGCACTGGCGCGCGACGCCGTGCAGCCCAGCTGAGGAGCATCCACGTCGCGCACACGGTCGCGACGGCGAACAGCGCGCCGCCCACGACGTCGGTCAGGTAGTGGTAGCCGAGGCCGAGCATGCCGATCGTGACCCCGCAGAGCACCACGGCGCCCACCGTCGCGATGACCGCCGTAGCGACGCCGGGGCGGGCGAGCAGGACGAGCACGGTCAGCACCGCGACCATCGCGACGGTGTGCCCGCTGGGGTAGGCGAGGTAGGTGTACTTCCAGCGGTCGAAGAGCGGTTTGAGCACCCAAGTGTTCGCGAGGATCGCGATGAGCGGGCCGGCGATGGCCAGCACCGCTTCGAGCCTGCGGCGTCCGATCAGGCAGAGGACGGCGGCGAGGACCGCGACCGGGATCAGGACGTAGGCCTCGGTCGGCAGCACCAGGAGCCGCAGGAGAGCGGTGTCGGGGCCGAAGGTCCGCTCCACCCATCGGACGGCCACCTCGTCGGGAACGGAAGCGCCCTCGCCGGGGAGCAGCGAGCCGAGGACGACCATGATCACGGCGCAGGTCATCGCGACCGGCCCGTACGGCCCTCTTCCGCTCATCCGGCGAGATTACGTGACGGGTGATCAGTCACCATGCAGGGACGGCTCGCGAGGACGAAGGGGCTTTCGATGCGGATCAGTGTGGTCGGTGGCGGCGTGATCGGGCTCAGCTGCGCGCACCGGCTGGCCGGGGCCGGGCACGACGTCACGGTGCTCACCGACGCCGGGCCGGGGGAGACGACCTCGGCGGTCGCCGGTGGCGTGCTCTTCCCGCCGCTGGCGGCGAACTCCGACCGGGTCGACCGCTGGACCGCGACGAGCGTCGAGGAATACCGCGTCCTCGGCGCGCCAGGGGTCCGCATGGTCCGGGGGACGTACCTGGTCCCGCGCGAGGCGCCGCTGCCTTCGTGGGCCTTGTCGATGCCCGACCTCGACCACGAACCCGGACGGCTCACCTTCACGACCGCACTGGTCGACACCCCGGTGTACCTCGCCTGGCTCGCCGGTCAGGTCGCCTCGCTGGGTGTACACACCGAGTACCGCACCGTCTCGCGGCTGGACGACCTCGACGCGGACCTCGTCGTGAACGCCGCCGGGCTCGGTGGCGGGCGGCTCGCGGGGGACGGCACCGTGGTGCCGGTCGGCGGCCAGGTCGTCCATCTCGCCGACCCTGGGCTGACCGAATGGATCGTCGACGGCTCCACGCCGGTGCTGCGGCACGTGATCCCGCACGGACGGCACGTCGTCTGCGGAGGCACGCAGGAACCAGGGCGCGGCTCCCTCGAACCTGACCCCGGGGTGACCGCCGACATCGTGCGGCGGTGCCGGGAACTCGTGCCCGCGCTGGCCGACGCGCCCGTGCTGAGAGCGAAGGTCGGCCTGCGGCCGTTCCGGCCCGAGGTGCGGCTGGACCGGGACGGCCGGGTCGTGCACTGCTACGGGCACGGGGGTGCGGGGATCACGGTGGCGTGGGGCTGCGCGGACGACGTCCTGGCCCTGGTGTGAGCTTCCGCATCCAGAGGACTAAATGCGGCGGAGTCCGGTGCCGAGCCTGCGCTCGCACGGGCGGGTGTCCGAAGGTGCCCTTCGGGACGATCAACGTCTCAAAGGGCACCTTCAGGACATGCCGACGCACCGGCCCGCATTTAGAGGACTAAATGCGGAAGGTCAGAGGGCGGCAAAGGCGGCGAAGTCCGCTTCGGTCTGATCCGCGTACCGCACCGCGTAGGCCCCGATGGCCTCATCGAGGTCTTCGTCGTCCTCGAAGTAGCCCGCCAGCATCCGCGGGTGCAAGGACCGCGCGTGCGCCCGCGCCAGCAACGCGCCCGCCAGACGGCCGTAGTCGTCGAGGTGGTCCTTCTTCAGCTCCGCCGGGTCGATGTCGCCCTTGAGGTTCCGGAACTGCCGCACGATGTACGGCACGCCGTCGATGGTCGTCCAGCCGAGAAGGATGTCCGTCTCGGCCTGCACGAGCCGCGCGCCTTCGACGATCCGCCGTCCCTCGTGCGCCGGGGCGGGCAGGCCGAGGAACGGCGCGAGCGCCGACGGGACGGCCTGTTTCACTTGCAGGACAAGGTCTTCGCCGGAGTTCCCGTGCAGCAGCGCGACGTAGCTGCGCAACCCGACACTGCCGGTGCCGACCACCCGGAAGGCCACATCGGACACCCGGTACCGCGAGATCAGCGTCCGCCGCGACTCGCGCAGCGTGTCCACATAGGACACCAGTCCGCGCACGATGGCTTCGGCGGTCGCGTCGTCGACGTGCGTGAGCACCGGCGGATCTTCGACGAACCGATGCCGTTCCAGGCCGGTCTCGTGGTCGTCGATGCGCCTGGTCCACTTCGCGGTGACCTTGGCACTGGTGTTCTTCCGCGCTTTCTCGGCCGCTTCCTCGAAGTCGTCGATCAGGTCGTGCGCCTTGACCTTGCTCAGCACCGACGCGTCCGGCAGCGCGTTCCACGACCGGAGGAACGGCAGCTCCGCCAGCCCGCGGATGGTGCGCCGGTACGACTTCACCGCGTCTTCGGCCGCTTCCCGGCAGCCCGCCTCGCCGATGCCGCCTTCGCGCCCGGCGAGTACGAGACTCGCCGCGAGCCGTTTGAGGTCCCACTCCCACGGGCCGGGCACGGATTCGTCGAAGTCGTTGATGTCCATGACGATCTGGCCTTCGGGCGTGCCGTACAGCCCGAAGTTCGCGGCGTGCGCGTCCCCGCAAAGCTGCGCCGTCAGCCCGGACGACGGCGAACCCGCCAGGTCGGCGGCCATCAGCCCGGCGGCTCCGCGGTAGAAGGTGAACGGCGACGCGAGCATGCGCTCGCGCCGCAGTTCCACCAGTTCCGGCAGGCGGCCTTCGTTGGTGCGCGCGAAGAACTCCGCCACGCTCGGCCGTCCCTCGCCAGCCGCCGCGTGGTCGTGCGCGGACGAGGGCGCCTCGTCCCGCAATGCCTTACCCCTCGCGAACCAGTCCTCCGGCGACACCGACTCGGTGCCGACCAGCGGCCGCTCCACCCACTCCCGCTCGTCTCCCATGGACAGGCAACGTACAGCCCGCCCGAAAGGTTCACCGGGTCTTGACGACCTCCGTGATCGCGTCGATACCGCGGTCGAGTTCTTCGCGGCTGATCACCAGCGGCGGCGCGATCCGCAGCGTGTGGTCGTGCGTCTCCTTGCACAGGACGCCGCGTTCGGCCAGGGCGGTGGACGCCTCGCGGCCGGTCGGCCCGCCGGGCGCGATGTCGATCCCCGCCCAGAGCCCGCGGCCGCGGACCTCGGCCAGTCCGTTGCCGACCAGTTTGCCGAGCCGCGAGTGCAGGTGAGCGCCCAGTTCCCGCGAGCGCTCCTGGAATTCGCCGGTCTTCAGCAGCCCGACCACGGCCCGCCCGATCGCGCAGGCGACCGGGTTCCCGCCGAAGGTGGAGCCGTGTTCACCCGGCCGCAGCACGCCGAGCACGTCCTTGCCGCCGACCACGGCCGACACCGGCATGATCCCGCCGCCCAGCGCCTTGCCCAGGGTGTAGACGTCGGCGCGGACGCCTTCGTGGTCGAGCGCGAGCACGGTGCCGGTGCGGGCGAGACCGGACTGGATCTCGTCGGCGATCAGCAGCACGTTGTGCTCGTCGCACAGCCGACGGGCCTCGGCGAAGTAGCCGGCGGGCGGGACGATCACGCCCGCCTCACCCTGCACCGGCTCCAGCAGGATCGCGGCGGTGCGCTCGGTGATGGCGTCGCGCAGCGCCTCGGCGTCGCCGTACTTGACCGTGACGAAGCCCGGGGTGAACGGCCCGAAGTCGGCGCGCGCGGTCTCGTCGGTGGAGAAGGACACGATGGTCGTCGTGCGGCCGTGGAAGTTGGAGCCGGCGACGATGATCTCCGCGGTCCCGTCGGGGACGCCCTTGACCCGGTACGCCCACTTCCTGGCGATCTTCACCGCCGACTCGACGGCTTCCGCGCCGGAGTTCATCGGCAGGGTCATCTCGGTGCCGGTCAGCTCGGCGAGCTCCCGACAGAACAGCCCGAGCTGGTCGTGGTGGAACGCGCGCGAGGTCAGCGTCACCCGGCCGAACTGCTCGATCGCGGCGGCGATGAGCCCTGGGTGGCGGTGCCCGAAGTTCAGCGCGGAGTAGCCGGACAGGAAGTCGAGGTAGGTCTTGCCCTCGACGTCGGTGACCGAGGCTCCTTCGGCGGTGGCGATCACCACCGGGAGCGGGTGGTAGTTGTGCGTGCTCCACTGCTCGTCGAGCGCGATGAAGTCGGCGGTCGTCATGCGTTCAGGTTAGAGGTCCATCCGGCCGCTTTCATCCGGGAAACGTTGCTTTGACCCGTTGTTCATTGCGTATCGACTCCTTCGGGTGGCGAAATCGTGCATCGGGGTACTCGATCACCGGAGGCGCGGTGCGCGGAGCGCGGTTATCGTCGCCGGATGGCGAAAAAGGACACCGTCTCCGTCCGGGACGCGCTGAGGATCGGCAAGGGCGCCGAGCGGCACCATCCCGGCTCGTTCCCGATCGGGCCGACCAAGAAGCCCAAGGGACTCAAAGACCTCGCGGACGCCGGAGGCAGGCTCGCCGAGCTGCAGGAGGCGTTGTACGCGGAGGGCGTCGGCGGCGGGAACCGTAGTGTCCTGCTGGTCCTGCAGGGGATGGACACCTCCGGCAAGGGCGGCACCGTCGGCCACGTCCTCGGCCTGGTCAACCCGATGGGCGTGCGGTACGCCGGGTTCAAGGCACCGACCGCGACCGAGCGGCGCCACCACTACCTGTGGCGGATCCGCAAACAGCTCCCGTCGCCGGGGCAGATCGGTGTCTTCGACCGCTCCCATTACGAGGACATCCTGGTCCCGCGCGTCCAGAAGCTGGTGCCCGCCGCGGAATGGCGCAAACGCTACGCCGAGATCAACGCGTTCGAGAAGGAACTGACCGACGCCGGCACGACGATCGTGAAGGTCTTCCTCGACATCTCGCCGGAGGAGCAGCTGAAGCGCCTCAAAGCGAGGCTGGAGAACCCGGCGAAGTGGTGGAAGTACAACCCCGCGGACCTCGACGCGCGGGCACAGTGGAACGACTACCAGAAGGCCTACGCCGACATCTTCGCCAAGACCTCCACGGCGGCCGCGCCCTGGTACGCCGTCCCGGCCGACCGCAAGTGGTACCGCAACTGGCTGGTCGCACGGCTTCTGATCGAGACGATCGAGGGGATGGACCCGAAGTTCCCGCCCGCCGACTTCGATCCCGAGACGGAGATCGAGAAGCTGGAAGGCGTTGGCGTACCGGCTTGAGCGTCTGAGAGAGTGCGGAGGTGACCGACACCAGCCTCGAAGATCTCCCGTTCCTCCGCCGTCAGGCCCGTACCCAGCGCTTCACCCTCGGCGCGCCGAAAGAGTTCAAGGTCGCCCCGGACGGTTCCCGCATCCTGTTCCTGCGGTCCGAGTCCGGTACCGACCCCCGGCACAGCCTGTGGTCGTTCGACGTCGCGTCGGGCGAGGAGACGAAGCTGGTCGACGCCGCCGAGCTGCTGCCCGGTGAAGAGGACCTGCCGCCGGAGGAGCGTGCCCGCCGCGAGCGCAGCCGGGAGACCGGTGGCGGCGTGGTCGGCTACGCGGTCGACGACGCCTTCACCGTCGCCGCGTTCTCGCTCTCGGGCAAGCTCCACACCCTCGACCTGACCACCGGCGAGGTGTCGGTGCTGGTCGACGGTTCGGTCGTCGACCCGCGGCCCAGCCCGGACGGCACGCACGTCGCCTACGTCCGGGACCGGCGCCTGCGGGTGATCGACCGGGCGACCGGCGAGGACCGGCCGCTCGTAGACGAAGCGGGTGACGACATCGCCTGGGGCCTCGCGGAGTTCATCGCGGCCGAGGAGATGGGCCGCGTCCGCGGCTACTGGTGGTCGCCGGACGGGAAGAGCCTGCTGGCCGAGCGGTCCGACCGGGCGGCCGTGCCGCGCTGGACGATCGCCGATCCGGCGAACCCGCAGTCGGCGGCGAACGTCGTCGCGTATCCGGCGGCGGGCACCACGAACGCGGACGTGACGCTGGCGATCCTCGGCCTCGACGGTTCCCGCGTCGACGTCGAGAAGACCGATTGGGAGTACCTGGCCGCCGTGCACTGGTCGGCCGCGGGCAAACCGCTGCTGTCCGTGCAGTCGCGGGACCAGCGGAAGCTGGAGATCCAGGCGGTCGACCCGGCGACCGGTGCGGTCGAGGTGCTGCACACCGAGACCGACGAGCACTGGGTCGAGCTCACCGCGGGCGTCCCGGCGTGGACGACCGATGGCCGTCTGGTCCGCGAGAGCGCCGCGGACGGTGACCACCGGCTGGTCGTCGACGGGGTCGCGGTCACTCCGCCCGGACTGCAGGTGCGGTCGATCCTGCACGTCGGCGACGAGGTGCTGTTCAGCGCGTCGGACGTCGACCCGACGCAGATCCACGTCTTCCGCACCGAAGGCGGCGAGCTCCGTCGTCTGTCCACTGAGGACGGTGTACACGTCGGCTCCGGGACCGCCGCGCTGACCGTGCTCTCGTCGTGGACCCTGGAGCGCAGCGGCCCGGTGGTGACCGTCGTGTCCGGCGAAAAGACCGTGGCGCGCATCGGTTCCTTCACCGTCGACCCCGACGTCGTGCCGAACGTGACCTGGCTGACGCTGGGGGAGCGGGGCCTGCGCGCCGCGCTGGTGCTGCCGACCGGGTACGAGGAGAGCGAAGGCAAGCTCCCGGTGCTGCTCGACCCGTACGGCGGCCCGCACGCCCAGCGTGTCCTGCAGACCCGCAACGCCTTCCTGACCCCGCAGTGGCTCGCGGACCAGGGCTTCGCGGTACTGGTCGCCGACGGGCGCGGCACGCCCGGCCGGGGTGCGGCCTGGGAAAAGGAGATCGCGGGCAAACTCGCCGACGTCACCCTCGCCGACCAGGTCGACGCCCTGCACGCGGCGGCCGTGCTCCATCCGGAACTCGATCTGGAGCGGGTCGCGATCCGCGGCTGGTCGTACGGCGGTTATCTGTCGGCGCTGGCCGTGCTGCGCCGCCCGGACGTCTTCCACGCCGCTGTCGCGGGCGCCCCGGTGACCGACTGGTCGCTGTACGACACGCACTACACCGAGCGTTACCTCGGGCTTCCGCAAGAGGAAACGGCTTCGTACGAGCACAACTCGCTGATCGCCGGCGCCGGTGACCTCTCGCGGGCGCTGCTGATCGTGCACGGACTGGCCGACGACAACGTTTTCGTCGCTCACTCGTTGCGCCTGTCGTCGGCCGTGCTGGCCAAGGGACGCGCGCACGTGTTCCTGCCGCTGGCAGGCGCGACGCATATGACGCCGCAAGCCGAAGAGGTCGCGGAGAACCTGATGCGCACGCAGGTGGACTGGATCGTGCGTGAGCTGTCCGGTGACCCGGTCAAGAGCGAGGAGAACGCATGAAACGGTGGGGCATCACCATTCCGCTGACCGGAGTGCCGCTCGCGGCGCACGAGGAGATGGTGCGGGAGCTGCCGGATCTCGGCTACACCGACGCGTGGTCGGCCGAGACGGCGGGCCACGACGCCTTCACGCCGCTGGTGCTGGCCTCGCAGTGGGCGCCGCAGCTACGGCTGGGCACCGCGATCGTGCCCGTGTACACACGTGGGCCAGGGCTGCTGGCGATGAGCGCGGCGACCGTCGCGGAACTGGCGCCCGGCCGGTTCGTGCTCGGCATCGGCGCGTCGTCGCCGGTGATCGTGAAGAATTGGAACGCCGCCGAGTTCGACGCGCCGTTCGCGCGTTCGCGGGACACCCTGCGCTTCCTGCGGTCGGCGCTGGCGGGGGAGAAGGTCACCGAGGAGTACGAGTCGTTCTCCGTCAGCAAGTTCCGGCTGGAGCGGCCCGCCGATCCGCCGCCGTCGATCATGCTCGCCGCGCTGCGGCCGGGGATGCTTCGGCTGGCGGCGAAGGAGGCCGACGGCGCCATCACCAACTGGCTCGCCGCCTCCGACGTGCCGAAGGTGCGGGCCGAGATCGGTCCGGACACCGAACTGGCCGCGCGGATCTTCGTCTGTCCCACCGAGGACAAGGCCGCCGCCCGCGGGCTCGGCCGGATGCTCATCTCGAGCTACCTCACCGTGCCGGTCTATGCGGCGTTCCACGAATGGCTCGGCCGGGGCGACGCGCTCGCGCCGATGCACGAGGCGTGGGCCGCTGGCGACCGGCAGAAGGCGAACCAGGTCATCCCGGACGAGGTCGTCGACGACCTGATCGTCCACGGCAGCCTCGACTCCTGCCGCGAGCAGGTTCAGTCCTATGTGGACAACGGGCTGACGACGCCGATCATCGCGCTGCTGCCGACGGGGGAGGACCCGTTCGCGCACGTGCGGGGTCTCGCTCCTCGCTCTTGACCGGTTCATCGGGTGCTATGAAAGGTCCTTTCCTTGCAAAATTTGCAAGGAAAGGACCTTTCATAGCGCGCGTGCGAGGGCTCAGGCGACGTTGAAGAGCTCGTCGTAGCGCGAAGCCATCATGTGCGACCCCTTGATCTCCGACGTGGTCGCCGCGTCCAGGATCCCGACCTCCTCCGCGTAGGTCGCGCCCCCGGAAGGCCCGAGCGGCAACGAGATCATCGGCCCGCCCGGCGTATGGGTCCGCAGTTCACCGCCTTCGATCAGCGCCCGGATGTTGGCCACGACGACCTCGGCGTGGTCACCGGCCACCTTCGCCAGCTTCCCCTCCGGCAACGCGGTGATGTCGCCGAGCGCGAACACGCCGGGCTGTCTCGGCAGACGGAGTTCGGGAGTCACCTCCACCTGCCCGTTCGCCTGCCGCGCCGCCGCCAGTTCGCCGGAGAGGTACGCGGTGTGCGGCGCACCGCCGTAGCACTGGAACCACAGGTCGGCGGTCACTTCGCCGCCGCCGGTGAGTTCCGAGGTGAACGTCTTGGCCTGCCCGGGCTCCGAGACCGGCGGCTCGGTCAGTGAGGTGCCGAGCAGGAGTTCGACGCCCAGCCCGTCGAGCTGGCGGCGGATCTCCGCGCGGAAGTCCTCCGGGAAACCGGGCAGGATCTCCTTCGCCGGGTCGACGATCGTCACGGCCTTCTCCGGCCACACCGCCTTGATCTCGCCCGCCAGTTCGAGGCCCACCGGGCCCGCGCCGAGCAGCAGCACCTTCTCCGCGCCCGCGAGTTCCTCCCGGGTGGCACGGATCTTCGCCTTCGCCGAAGCGCTGTCGTGGAAATCGATCTTCGCCGGGAACGGGTAGGCCGAGCCGGTCGCCAGTACGACGTAGTCCGGCGTGAGCCGTTCACCCGAAGCGAGCGTGACGCCGTTCTGGTCCACGCTCACCGCGCGGTCGCGGAGCACCCGTCCCCGCTCGAGGAGCCGGGCGTACGGGTAGAAGAGCCGATCCGTCCACTCGGGATCGACGAGTCCCCGCAACGCGGCGACATGGTGGACGAAGTCCTCACGCGGCTCGACGAGCACGACGTCGGTGAACGAGTCCAGCTCTTTGGCGACGGTCGTGCCGCCGTATCCCCCGCCGATGACGGCCACGGTCGTGGTCATGAGATCCCCTAGTTCGCAATGCGGAATGTTGGTACTACGAACTACGGTAGTTCGTACTCCGAACGATCGTCAAGTAGACTTCGCTCATGACCACGGCCGAAGACCTCGGATTCGCGACGGCGCTGGTACGGCTCTCGCATCTGGTGCAGCGGGCATTCATCGACGTCGGCCGGTCCCACGACCTCACGCCGCAACAGGCCCAGCTGCTCTGCGTGCTGGCGCAGGGGGAGACGGGCGTCGGGATGACCGACCTCGGCAAGATGCTCAACCTGGAGAAGTCCAGCGTCACCGGTCTGGTGGACCGCGTGCAGCGGCGCGCGCTCGTCGAGCGGGTCGCGGATTCCGGCGATCGCCGCGCGCTGAAGATCACGCTGACCGAAGAGGGGCTCCGGCTCGCGAACGCCGCCCACGAAGGCGTCGTCGAAAAGCTGGAGGAGATGGCGGCGGACCTCCCGGCCGAACAGCGTGAGGCGATCGCGGCCGCGGCGTGGCGGATGGCGCCCGAAGACTGAGTCAGTGCCAGATGGCGGCGGCGAGCAGCAGTCCGGCCGCCGCGGCGCCGATTCCGGCTGCCATCGTGACGACGACGTTCAGCACCGCGCGCGCTCGCGTCTTCCCGGTGAACAGGAGCAGGGTTTCGTACCCGAACGTCGAAAACGTGGTGAGTCCGCCGCAGAACCCGACGGCCAGCAGAGAGCGGACGCCGTCCGGCTGGCCGCCGTGCAGTGCCCAGCCGGTCAGCGCGCCGAGGATCAACGAGCCGGTGATGTTGACCGCCAGCGTGCCCCACGGGAAGGCGATGCCCCGCCACGCGCGCAGCCGGAGATCGGTCAGAAAACGGACGATCGCCCCGAAACCGCCGCCGAGTGCGATGAAGAGAAGGGTCATTTCTTCACCGCGCGGGTGATCTCGTGCCCGGCGTAGACGGCTACCAGCGCCGCGGCCACCGTTCCGAACGCGTAGGCCAACCCGGTGAACGGGCGGCCTGCCGTCACAAGATCGAGTGTGTCCGTCGCATAGGTCGAAAACGTGGTGTAACCGCCCAGGATTCCGACCCCGAGGAACGGCCGGAGCAACCTGTGCGGATCGGCCGCGGCGGTCAGCGACGCCATCAGGACGCCGATGAGCAGACAGCCGGAAACGTTGGTGGCAAAGG
The DNA here is from genome assembly GCF_042797905.1 of Amycolatopsis sp. NPDC057786. Taxonomy (NCBI): domain Bacteria; kingdom Bacillati; phylum Actinomycetota; class Actinomycetes; order Pseudonocardiales; family Pseudonocardiaceae; genus Amycolatopsis; species Amycolatopsis sp. NPDC057786. The sequence continues at coordinate 112,687 of NZ_JBHVKW010000009.1, read as the reverse complement.
TGGAGAACGCGAACTGACCCCGGGGATGGGGGATCGCGACCGACAGTCCGTAGCGGGCGAGGCTGCCCAGCGCGCCGCCCGTGCCGATGGCAGCGAGGACGTCCCATCGCGGGCGGGGAACGGATGCCGCATCAGCCATGAATGCCAGCTTAGAACCGCTGTCCGGGTGAACCGGCGCCGCGGTGCCGAAGATCGCTCACTAGGCCGTTTTTCCCTGCTGGACAGTGAATTTTCCCGAAACGTGTCGTAGGCTGGGCGGCGCTCCAGACCGATTTTCGGTCCGTCCGCTCGTCTGAGAAAAAGGTGGCAGGATGGCACAGGAACAGTCAGGTACGCAGGCTCCCGACAGCGGTTTGCTGCTGGAGGTCGAGATCATCCCGACCGCGGTCGATCGCGGGAAGGCCAACGGCGCGGCCGCCGACAACGACGGCAACGACGGCTGAGTGCCCGAAACGCCGACGCTGGCTGACCTCGTCGCTCCGCTCGGGGTCAGCCAGTTCTTCCAAGACGTCCAGGGCGAGACCTACCGCCGTTTCGAAGGCCGCGCGGGCCGGTTCGCCGACCTGTTGCCGTGGCCCGCGCTGAACGCGATCCTCCGGCAGCACCGCCTGGAGTTCCCGCGCCTGCGCCTCGCGCTCGATGGCACCCCGGTGCCCATGGAGAGCTACACCGATCTCGTCCCCACCCGCCGCAGTGGCACCGTCCCCCGTCTGCGGGCCGCTCCGTTCACCGAGCACCTTCGCGGCGGCGCGACGATGGTGCTCGACGCCATCCAGGAACTCAGCGACCCGATCGGCGATCTCGCCAGGAGCCTCGAACACGACCTCCGCGAGAGCGTCCAGGTGAACCTGTACGCGGGCTGGGGCGTGACCCATGGCTTCGACGTGCACTGGGACGATCACGACGCGTTCATCATCCAGGTCGCCGGCCGCAAACGCTGGCGGATGCACGGCCCGACCAGGCCCGCTCCGCTGCATCGCGACGTCGAACAGCCCGAGCGGCCCGGTGAGCCGATCGACGACTTCATCCTCGAAGACGGCGACGTCCTCTATGTCCCGCGTGGGCATTGGCACGACGTCACCGCGGTGGGGGAGATGTCGCTGCATCTCACGCTCGGATTCAGCCCGGCCACCGGGATCGACCTGGTGACCTGGCTCGCCGACAAGCTCCGGGCGAGCACCGTGTTCCGCCAGGACCTCCCCAGGTTCGGGACGGACGAGGAGCGGGCGGCCCGTGCCGCCGCGCTGCGGGCGGAACTGGAAGCCACGCTGACCGGCGAAGTCGTCGACCGGTTCCTCGCCGAACGCGACTCGGCGGCCCCGGCACATCCGCGGGTCGGGCTGCCCTGGGCGGCGACCCCCGGACTGCTGCCGGACGGCGACGAGACCGAGGTCCGGTTCCTCGTCCCGAGGGCGGTGCTCGAAGAAGGCGACGGCAGGGTGACCCTGCTCGCGGACGGTAAACGGTTCGTCTTCGCGGGCGCCGCGGCTCCGCTGCTGAAGGCGCTGCTCGACGGAACGCCGCAGGCGGTCAAGCGACTCGCCGAGCTGTCCGAACTCGATCGAGCGACGGTCCGGGCGTTCCTCGGCGAGCTCACCACGCAGGGGCTGCTCTCGATCGGCTGAAAGTCACAGCGGGCGAGAAGTGTGAAGGGAGGCCAGGCGGGGTAAGCTAAGGCATGCCTAAGGTGAAGTCCGGAGTGGTCGGCCGATGACCGCTCAGCTCTCGGACACCCCGTCGCCGGACAGCCCAGCGCCGTCCGCCGCGTTGCCGGGCTGCGCCACCGTCGCGCGCATGCTGGGCGCGAGCCCCGCCGGAACCGCCGCGGACATGCGCTGCTGGCTGCTCGTCGAGCAGCCGGGCCCGTGGCCCGCGGACGCGCTGGAAACCGTCCTCGACGAGGCCTTTCCCGCCGAGCGCCGTGAGCTGCTCGAAAACCTGAGACGGTCCCACGGGCTCCGTCCGCTGCTGATCCGTCGTCCTGGCAAACATCGCCGCGACCCGGACCGCCCCCGTTCGGTGTACGTCGGCGGAGGCGAGCCGGGCAACCGCTGGCTGGAGCGCCTGGAGATCCGTGACCTGAGCGAACTGGCCGAGCTGGACCTCGACGCGGTCGCGGAAGGCAGGGGCGGGCTCGGCACGCGAGTGGCCGGGCCGCTGTTCCTGGTCTGCACGCACGGCACCAAGGACATGTGCTGCGCGGTGCTCGGCCGCCCGCTGGCTTCGACGCTCAACACCAATCACCCCGGCCGGGCCTGGGAGGTCAGTCACGTCGGCGGTGACCGCTGGGCGGGCAATCTCCTGGTGGTCCCGGATGGTTTCCTGCACGGTCAGCTCAACCCGGCCGAAGCGGCGCTGGTCGCCAAGTCCGCGCTGCGCGGCCAGGTGGAGCCGGAGCAGCTTCGTGGCCGGACGTCCGCCCGGACGGCGTGGGCGCAGTTCGCGGAGATCGCGCTCCGGCGGCAGCTGGACCTGCCTGGTCTCGACGACGTGCTCGCCGTCCAGGAGGAGCCGCTGCTCGAATCGGACGCGCGGGTCGTCACCGTGCGCGGTGGACAGGACTTCTACGCGGTGACGGTGCGCCGCCGGTCGGCGACGCCGCGCGGGGACAGCCGGTGCGCGGGACTGATCCAGCCCGCCGGGTACGTGACCGAGGACATCACGAAGCTCTAACGCTGCGAAGATCACCCGTGTTCGAACATACGTTTGACACCTGTCTAGAACATGTGTTCGACTGGCCGGGTGCGATGGGATCGACAGCGGGCGGACGGCGGCGAGCCGGTCCTGCCCGGATTGGACGGGCTGCCGCGTTCGGTGCGCACGCCCGAGTTCGACGGCGTCACCTTTCACGAGGTGCACGCCAAGTCCGTGCTGAACAAGGTGCCCGACGGATCGGGTGTCCCGTTCGGATGGACGGTGAATCCGTATCGCGGTTGCTCTCACGCGTGCACGTACTGCCTCGAAGGCGCGACGCCGGTCCTGATGGCCGATGGCCGGACGAGGGCGCTGGCGGAGCTCGCCCCCGGCGACGCGATCTACGGGACGCGGGGTCGTGGCGCGGGCCGCCGCCTGGTGCCGACGAAGGTGCTCGCGCACTGGTCGACGCTGAAGCCGGCGTATCGCCTGACCCTCGACGACGGAACGTCCATCGTGGCCAGTGGTGACCACCGGTTCCTGACCGGGCGCGGGTGGAAACACGTCACCGGCACCCGGTTCGGCGCCGCGCAACGGCCGCATCTCGTCGGCGGCACCGAACTCGTCGGCGTCGGGAAACTCGCCCGCACCCCGGACGACACCCTCGGCTATCGCGCCGGATACCTGTGCGGGATGTTGCGCTCCGGCGGGTTCTCGACCGAGAAGGACGCCGCGGACCGCGCGCTCCGGTACCTGCCCGATTTCGGCGCGTCGGTCGGCTTCGTGCAGGTTCCGCCGTCACCGGATTCCCATTGGCGGCGCGGATTCCTCGCCGGGTTGTTCGATCTCGCCGGCGGCTACCGGCACGGTGCGCTGCGTGTCACCCACGACGAGCAGGACATCGTCTCGACCTTCTGCTCCGCGCTGGACAACTTCGGCTTCCGCTACGTGAGAACGGAAAACGCCAAGTTCCGTCCACTGTGGACTGTTCAGCTCCTCGGCGGGCCCTCGGAGGAGGTGCGGTTCTTCCACCTGGCCGATCCCGCCGTCCGCTGGAAACGGTCGCTCGACGGCCTCGCGATCGGCCGGACCAGGCGGAAGGTGACGGCCATCGAACCGCTGGGCATCGAGCTGCCGTTGTTCGACATCACCACCGGCACCGGCGACTTCATCGCCGACGGCATGGTCACGCACAACTGTTTCGCCCGGAACACCCACACGTACCTGGATTTCGACGCCGGGCGGGACTTCGACACGCAGGTGATCGTGAAGGTCAACGCGCCCGAAGTGCTGGCCGCGCAACTGCGGCGGCCGAGCTGGACCCGCGAGCACGTCGCGATGGGCACGAACACCGATCCCTACCAGCGCGCCGAAGGCCGGTACAAGCTGATGCCGCGCATCATCACCGCGCTGGCCGATTCGGGCACGCCCTTGTCGATCCTCACCAAGGGGACCGTGCTGGCCAGGGATCTGCCGCTGCTGGAGTCCGTGTCGAAGGACGTGCCGGCGGGCCTGGCGATCTCGCTCGCGCTGCTCGACGAAGGCCTCCAGCACCGCCTCGAACCGGGAACGCCGAGCCCGCGGGCGAGGCTCGACCTGATCCGCAAGGCGCGGGACGCGGGACTGCCGTGTTCGGTGCTGGTCGCGCCGGTGCTGCCGTACCTGACCGACTCGGTGGAGGCGCTCGACGCCTTGTTCTCGAAGCTGGCCGAGGCCGGTGCCACGCGGGTCACCGTCCTCCCGTTGCATCTGCGGCCGGGCGCGCGGGAATGGTTCGCGCGCTGGCTCGGCCGGGAACATCCGGAGCTCGTGCCGAAATACCGCGAGCTGTACTCGCGCGGCGCCTATCTTCCGAAGTCCTATCGGGAACGGCTGGGTGCCCGCGTCGGCCCGTTGCTGCGCCGTCACGGCTTCGATTCCCGTGCGGACGACGGGGAACGAATGCAGGTGACGATGCCCGTGCAGCGTACGGCGGAGGAGGTGATCCCGGCCCCGGAACAACTGAAACTGCTGTGACGCGGTCCTGCGTCATGCGGGCTCTCGCGGTCCGCCGAGGCGTCCTCACCTGCGCCGATGGCGTGTTGCGAAAGCCCGGCGCCCGGCGACCTGTGCCACTTTCGCCTCAGGTGGCCAAAAGTGTGTCCTGTCCGCGCAATCGGCGAGAAGGTCCGTCCGGTCGCTCGATGTGCATTGTGAATTTTCTTACCGCACAACGCATTCGGCCGTTCGGCGCAGTGACTTGGCGGAAAACCTTTTCGTGCTTAACCTCAACGGGACGAAGGCGAGGAGGTGCCTGTTGACCACCCGTACGGATCGCACCGCCGCTGTCCGCATCGCCTGGGCCGCGACCAAGCTGACCAGGGCGGGCAGACACCCCATCGCCATCGGAAGACTCGCCGCCACCGTCGGCATGGATCCCGCCGAGGCCCACCGGCTGATGGACCTGATGGGTTTCGCCATCCGCGACGGCCTGGTCGTGATGGACCGCGGCTCGCGCCCGGCGGACCGCGCGAGCTCCGACCGGTACCGCGTCGACCTGTTCCTCCTGGCCGTCGCCACCGGTGAACCCGTGCACGCGGACGCCGTCTGCCCGGCGACCGGGGCACACGTACGGGTCCACTTCACCCGGGAAAGGGTCTTGAGTGTCGACCCGCCCCAGGCGGTGGTCGCGGCGTCGCGGTTGTCCGGTATCGACCTCGCCCTCGGTCAGGACTACGTCGAGGCGCTGGTCTGCTCGCAGTTCTTCGCGTCGCGGGAGGCGGCCTCGGGCTGGCTGCTGGAGAACATCGACGGCCGGGTCCTGTCCGTGCCGGACTACCTGGCGCACACCCGGCGGATGGTCGCGGCGCTGGAGGCCTGGCCGACGATCTGAGAACACCTGGTCGCGAGGCATCCGGGGCGATTCGTTAGCCTTTGACGTCGGCGCAGAGCAGTCGAACCGCAGCGCCGTCGAATCGCAGAATCGTGATGCCGAAGGAGAGCACCCGCAGTGCTTCGCACCCACAAAGCCGGCACCTTGCGTGCCGAGCACGCCGGTCAGACGGTCACCCTCACCGGATGGGTGGCTCGGCGGCGCGATCACGGCGGCGTCATCTTCATCGATCTGCGCGACGCCAGCGGCGTGAGCCAGGTCGTCTTCCGTGAGGGCGAGATGGCCGAGCGCGCTCACCAGCTGCGCTCCGAGTATTGCGTCCGCATCGTCGGCGAAGTCTCGAAGCGGCCGGAGGGCAACGCCAACACCGAGATCCCCACCGGTGAGATCGAGGTACTGGCCACCGAGCTCGAGGTCCTGTCCGAGGCCGCCGTGCTGCCGTTCCCGATCGACGACCGGGTCGACGTCGGCGAGGAGGTGCGGCTCAAGCACCGCTACCTCGACCTGCGCCGCAGCGGCCCCGCGGCCGCGATGCGCCTGCGCAGCGAGGTGAACCGCGCGGCCCGTGAGGTGCTGCACGCGCAGGAGTTCGTCGAGGTCGAAACCCCGACCATGACCCGCTCCACCCCCGAGGGCGCCCGCGACTTCGTGGTCCCCGCCCGGCTCAAGCCCGGTTCCTGGTACGCGCTCCCGCAGTCGCCGCAGCTGTTCAAGCAGCTGCTCATGGTCGGCGGTCTCGAGCGGTACTACCAGATCGCGCGCTGCTACCGGGACGAGGACTTCCGCGCCGACCGGCAGCCGGAGTTCACCCAGCTCGACATCGAGATGAGCTTCGTCGAGCAGGACGACGTCATCGCGCTCGGCGAGGACATCGTGACCGCGCTGTGGAAGCTGATCGGCGCCGACATCCCCCGGCCGTTCCGGCGCATCACCTACGCCGAGGCGATGGAGAAGTACGGTTCGGACAAACCGGACCTGCGCTTCGACCTCGAACTCACCGACATGACGGCGTTCTTCGCCGACACGCCGTTCCGCGTGTTCCAGGCGCCGTACGTCGGCGCCGTCGTGATGGCGGGCGGGGCCGACCAGCCCCGCCGCACCCTCGACGCGTGGCAGGACTTCGCCAAGCAGCGCGGCCACCGCGGCCTCGCGTACATCCTGGTCAACGAGGACGGCACGCTCGGCGGGCCGGTCGCGAAGAACCTGTCGGAGAAGGAGCGCGAGACGGTCGCCGAAGCCGTCGGCGCCAAGCCCGGTGACTGCGTCTTCTTCGCCGCTGGCAAGCCCGCCGACGCGCGTGCGCTGCTGGGCGCCACCCGGCTGGAGATCGGCAGCCGTCTCGGCCTGATCGACGAGAACGCCTGGTCGTTCGTCTGGGTCGTCGACTTCCCGATGTTCATCTCGGCCGAGGAGTCCGACGACGTCGCGGTCGGCGGCGGCAAGTGGAAGGCCCTGCACCACGCTTTCACCTCGCCGACCCCGGAGTGGATCGGCAAACTCGCCGACGACCCCGGCAACGCGCTGGCGTACGCCTACGACATCGTCTGCAACGGCAACGAGATCGGCGGCGGCTCGATCCGTATCCACCAGCAGGATCTGCAGAAGCAGGTCTTCGAGCTGATGGGCCTGTCCGAGGAAGAGGCGCAGGAGAAGTTCGGCTTCCTGCTCGACGCCTTCGCCTTCGGCCCGCCGCCGCACGGCGGGATCGCGTTCGGCTGGGACCGGATCGTCATGCTGCTGGCCAGGGCCGAGTCGCTGCGTGACGTCATCGCGTTCCCGAAGACCGGCGGCGGGTTCGACCCGCTGACCGCGGCTCCCGCGCCGATCACCGCCGAGCAGCGCAAGGAGGCGGGCATCGACGCCAAGCCCGCGCCGCCCGTGAAGAACTGATGCTCCATCTCAGGGCCGTGTGCCCGCCGGACCGGACCGAAGAAGCGATCCGGATCCTGCGGGCACACGCCGGGACGGCGCACCTCGTGGTGCATCGCGGGGTGGCGGTCGCGCCGGAGGGGGACCTGATCGAGGCGGACGTCGCGCGCGAGGCGACCGATGACATCGTCGAGTCGCTGTGCGGGCTCGACCTCGACCACACCGGCGGGATCACGCTGGAGGCGCTGGACACCGCGGTGTCCGACGCCGCCGACAAGGCCGAGGAAGCCGCACCGGGTGAGGCCGCGGACGCGGTGGTGTGGCAGGAACTCGTCGGCCGCACCGGCGAGGAGTCCCGCCTCACTTGGACATTTCAGGCGTTCCTGACGATCGCCTGCCTGCTGGCGGCGGTCGGCGTCGTCACCAACTCGGCGGTCACCATCGTCGGCGCCATGGTCGTGGGGCCCGAATTCGGCCCGCTGGCGGCGATCGCGGTCGGTCTGGTGCTGCGCCGGGGAGATCTCGTGAAGCAGGGCGGAATCGCGCTGCTCGGCGGTTTCCCGATCGCGATGGTCGTCACGCTCGGTGTGGTTCTGCTCGGCGATGCCGCGGGCGTGCTCGAAGTGAGCAAGCTCGCCGAGAACCACGAGGTGGATTTCGTCTACAAGGTCGGAGTCGCGTCGCTGATCGTCGCGTTGCTCGCCGGCGCGGCCGGGATGCTTTCCATGACTTCGGCCAAATCCGCCGCGCTCGTCGGGGTGTTCATCTCGGTGACGACGGTGCCCGCTGCGGGTTACGCGGTGGTCGCGGCGGTTGCCGGTCAGTGGGAACGGTGCCTTTATTCGGCCGGTCAGCTGCTGGTCAATCTCATCGGAATCGTTGCAGCTGCGGCCATTGTGCTGACATTGCGCCGTCGTGGGCAACGATCGAGGGTGACGGAACGTCCGCTTTCACGCGGATGAGTCCCAGATCGCGCCAGTGCGCGCGATTGCCCGGATCTCAGTGGTCATGGTTGCTCAGTCACGAGTAGGGTCGGTGGCAATGACAGTCGATACCTCCTCTGCCGACGATTCGACCGTCGGAGCTGGAGCCGAAACCCTCGCCGTCGCGGCCGCGCTCGCCGCCGGCGAGTCGGTCCTCTCGCGCCGATTCGGCAGCGCGATCACCCTCGTCGCCCCCGAAGACCTCGCCGGCAGCGGTCCGGCCACGGTCGTGCGGGCGCGGGTGGCGTCGTCGCCGTTCGCGTTGCCGCGCACCCTGGTCATCAAGCACTACCCCGACCAACCCGAACCGGGACGGCCCGACCCGTTCGCGCAGGAGGCGGTCAGCTACCAGCTGTTCACCGCGCTCGCGCCGGAGGACCGCATGTGCCCGGAGCTGCTGGCCCACGACGGCCGGGACCGCGTCCTGGTGATCGAGGACCTCGGCGGTGTCCCAACGCTGCACGACAAGCTCCACGCGCGTGACGCGCGCGGCGCCGAACGGGCGCTGCTGTCCTGGGCCCGGTCGCTGGGCAGGCTGCACGCGAGCACGGCGAGCCGCGAGCCCGACTTCAACGCGCTGCTGCGTCGCCTGGGCGGCCCGGTCAAGAACGAGGACGCGCCGCTGCCCGCGGTTTGCGCGCAACTGCCCGGCCTGCTGGAGGAACTGCTCGACGTCGAGACGCCGGAGCCGGTCCAGCAGCGGGTCATGGAGGTCGCCGAGCGAGCGGGCTCGCCGTCGTACCGCGCGTTCAGCCCCGTGGATCTCAGCCCGGACAACAACCTCGTGACCAGCGGGGGAGTGCGGTTCCTCGACTTCGAACGCGGCCGGGTGCGCAGCACCCTGATGGACGCGGCGTACCTGCGGCTCCCGTTCGCGTCGAGTGAAGACGCGCTGGCGCTGCCGCCGGGGATGAGCGAGGCGATGATCGCGGCCTGGCGGGCCGAGGTCGTCTCGGTCTGGCCCGCGCTCGCGGACGAGGACGCGCTGGCCGAGCACCTGCTGGACGGTCAGTTGCTGCTGTTGTGGGTCATCACCTGGGAGATCCTCCCGGAGCTGGATCTGGACCGGCACGCCACGCCGATCAGCCGGGAGGCCGCGCTGGTCACCTGGTGGCGGGAACTGGCCAAGCACTCGCTGCGCGCCCGGCTGACCCACATCTCCGAGCACGCCACCAGGGTCGCCGCGGCGCTCGGCGCGAGGCTCGGGCCGCACGCGGATCTCGCGTTCTATCCGGCGTTCCGGTAGCCACCGCACGGACTTTTCGCTCGACCGTCCTCGCCGCGTTACCCAGGCATCACCACGGGTGAGTCTGCGTGGCCGATGGTGGCTACCGTGACCGTGATCGGTGTCGAAGTCACTCCGAGTCCCGAACCTCTCCTTCCTCCCGCGCCCGCCGTCCCGAGGTCCGCGCGCAGACTGGTCGTGCTCGGCGATTCCACGGCCGTGGGCCTTGGTGACCCGCTGCCGGACCGAGGCGGCTGGCGCGGGGTCGGCCCGCTCGTCGCCGAGGCGCTGGGTGTCGAGCCGGACGGCTACCTGAACCCGTCCTTCACCGGCGCGCGCATGGGCTGTGTGCTGACGAAGCAGCTTCCCGTGGCCGTGGCGCACCGGCCGGACGTCGCGCTGGTGGTGGCGGGCATGAACGACACGCTGCGTCCCGATTTCAGCGCCGAGAAGATCGCCGCGGACCTCACCGAGGTGATCCGTGCGCTGGCCGCTGTGGGCACGACCGTGGTCCCGGTGCGCTATCACGACCACGGCAAGGTGTTCCGCCTCCCGCAGTCGCTGCGGCGGGCGTTGAGCCAGCGGGTGGCCGAGCTGAACGCCGCCATCGACGGGGTCGTCGAACGTGAGGGCGTGCCGTGTCTCGACCTCGAACTGCTGCCCGGTGCCTACGACCTCACCGCGTGGAGCGTCGACCGGCTGCACCCGTCGGAACTCGGGCACCGGATGCTGGCGACCGGATTCACCGAACGGCTCGCCGAGGCAGGGTTCGCGGTGCCGCGGCCGGTGAGCCTGACCTGCTCGGGAGGGGTGGAGCCGAGCACCGCCGGGCACGTCGGCTGGCTGGTGCTGAAGGGCATCCCGTGGGTGTGGCGGCGCGGTCGCGAGTTCGTGCCGTACGCGGCCGTGATCATGTGGCGTTCGTTCCGGGAGCGGCTGCGCTGACCTGTGACCGGAACCGTCGGTGGGTGCGGCTACCGTCGACACCGTGGCACAGGACGAACTCTTCACCGTGAACCCCGATCTCGGGCCGCCGCCGGAGCCGGCCGAGCCGAGGGATGTCGCCGTCCCGGCGGGCTCGCCGCTGGCGGTGCGGATGCGGCCGCGTTCGCTCGACGAGGTCGTCGGTCAGCAGCACCTGCTGCGTGAGGGCGCGCCGCTGCGGCGGCTCGTCGAAGGCGCGGCTCCCGCTTCCGTGCTGCTCTACGGTCCGCCGGGGACGGGCAAGACCACGCTGGCGAACCTCGTCTCGGCCGCGACCGGCCGCCGGTTCGTGGCGATGTCGGCGTTGTCGGCCGGGGTGAAGGAGGTGCGCGGGGTCATCGAAGAGGCCCGTCGCCGCCGGAACTACAACGCCGAGAACACGGTGCTGTTCATCGACGAGGTCCACCGGTTCTCCAAGACACAGCAGGACGCCCTGCTCGGCGCCGTCGAGGACCGGACGGTGCTGCTGGTGGCCGCCACCACGGAGAACCCGTCGTTCTCCGTGGTCTCGCCGCTGCTTTCGCGGTCGCTGGTACTCCAGTTGCGGCCGCTGACCGACGCCGACATCGTCGCGCTGATCGAGCGCGCCCTGACCGACGAACGCGGTCTCAACGGCGAACTCACCCTGACCGAGGACGCTCGGGAACATCTGGTGCGGCTGGCCTCCGGCGACGCGCGGCGCGCGCTCACCGCGCTGGAAGCTGCCGCGGACGCGGCGAGCGCGACGGAGGCCAAGACGATCGACCTCGCCATCGTGGAGTCCACAGTGGACAAAGCGGCGGTGCGCTACGACCGCGACGGCGATCAGCACTACGACGTCATCAGCGCGTTCATCAAATCGATCCGGGGGTCCGATGTGGACGCCGCGCTGCACTATCTGGCGCGGATGATCGAGGCGGGAGAGGACCCGCGGTTCCTGGCCCGCCGTCTGGTGGTGCACGCGAGCGAGGACATCGGTATGGCCGATCCGACGGCGCTGCAATCGGCCATCGCGGCGGCGCACGCGGTGCAGTTCATCGGGATGCCGGAAGGCCGTCTCGCGCTGGCGCAGGCGACCGTGCACCTGGCGACGGCGCCGAAGTCGAACGCCGTCATCACCGGTATCGACGCCGCGCTCAGCGACGTCCGGTCCGGGCGGATCGGGACGGTGCCACCGCATCTGCGGGACGGGCACTACGCGGGAGCGGAGAAGCTCGGCAACGCGAAGGGCTACCGGTATCCGCACAACGTGCCGGAAGGTGTTCTGGCGCAGCAGTACCCGCCAGACGAGCTGGTGGGGCGGGACTACTACGAGCCGACGCAGCGAGGGGCGGAGCGGACGTTGTACGAGCGGGTGCCGAAGCTGCGGCGCACGATCCGGGGTGAGCGTTAGTTTCGCATTCGGCGCATTTCCGAGGCGATCGGTAACGTTCGACGATCATGGGGCTATATGCCCTGTGGCTGGGGGATCACCGGGTTGTCGCGCTGGATGGGATTCCCCGTGCTCGACCACGCAGGCGAGCAGAACGAAACTGACAACCTCACCTATGACACTCAGGGGTACTTCCAGAATTCGTGTTTTGATGGCCTCATCCGTCGCGGTTTTCGCCGTGGTGACCGGAGTCGCCGTACCCTCGGTGGCCACCGCCGCTCCCGCGGGGGCTTCAGTCGTGACGCAGACGTCGGACGAGGTACGCACCAACGCCGCGGCTATCGTCGGGCTCACGGTCACGCCGGAACTGTTGCGCGTCAGTGAAAGCGACTTCGTCTACGAGATCTACCAGGCCGCGAAGCTGCGAGGCGAGACCGCGCAGGAGGTTCAGTTCGCGGCACTCGACGCCTACACCGGCGGGTGGACCTCGTTGTTCCTCAAGACCGGGATCTACGAGGCGCATCAGCGAGACCTGGACCGTGAAGCGGTCTACCAGGCCCGGCGCGCTGAGCGACAGCCCGCCGCCACGCTGCTCGGTTTCGAGCTGACTTCGCTCCTGCTGGCCAACGACGACAAGAACTTCGTGTTCGCGTTGTGGGAGCGGGCCGCCAAGGGTTCGTTCGTGAAGTCCTCCGCGGGCAGGGTTTTCAGCGGAACGCCGGCGGAACAGAAGGAGTTCATCGTCCGCGGCATCTTCATCGAGCACCAGCGTGATGCGGACGCGGCGAAGGAAGCAGCCGAAAAGGAAGCCGCGGAAAAGAAGCTTCGCGACGCGCGGGTGAAGGCGGCCGCCGTCGTCGGCATGGACCCGGCCTTGGCCGCGCAGCTGACGGACGAGTACTTCGTGCAGCAGATCTGGACCCGCGACCTGGCGCCTCGGGACTCCGAGGTGTGGTACCGGGCTTACCACAGCCGGACGCCGGAGCAGTGGCGGACTTTCATCGACACCGGCATCTTCGAGGCCGCGGCCAAGGACAAGGTGGATGGCATCAAGGTCCGCGCCGCCGCCGTCGTCGGTATCGAGGCCGGATACGCCAGGTACCTCCAGGAGGGTCCTTTGGTTCGCGAGATCTGGAACAGGGCGAGGTCAGGGAGCCAGGTGCAGGCGGCCGCTTATCGGGCGCTGCAAAGCGAATCGCCCGCTCAGTGGCGGGTCTTTCTGGAGAAGGACATCTTTGTCGCCGATGCGGCGGACAAGTCCTGATTCGTGTCTGATGGGGGCGGCGATTAGGCGAGTGCTGTGGCCGAAGTCCCGTGGTCGCTGTTCCGTGAAGGACTCCTTGAGGGACCTGGGTTCCTCGAAGTTCCCCTCATAGCCACGAGACTCAGTGGCACCGCCAGTCACAGCGGGGGCGCGTGAAGGCCCTCTTCCTTGCGCCTAGGTACAGGAAGGGGGCCTTCATGTACTTCAGATCCCGGGGTTGTCCGCTGGACGTGACCTCGTCCATGACGCCGAGGTCGTCGCGTTGAAGGGGTGGCATCGGCAGGTAGTGAAGGCCTCCTTCCCTACTCTCAGGGTAGGTAAGGAGGCCTTCACGGACCGGCCAAGGTGTGGGCATGGCGAGGGGCCCGTCGCCGGTGTGGCTGGCGGGCTCGTCGGTGGTCAGCGGTGGTGGAGGGTGTTGCGTCTGGGTTGTCGGAGTGGGTCTCGGTATTGGGGTGGGATGAATTCCGGTAACCCGTCGGTGGCCATGCGGACTTGCCAGTCGCCGTGGTGGATGAGTCGGTGGTGGAATCCGCAGAGCAGCACGAGATTCCGGAGATCCGTCGGCCCGCCGTCTGACCAGTGCACGATGTGGTGAGCGTGGCAATTCTTGGGTTTGCGATGGCAGCCGGGGAAGGCACAGCCACCGTCGCGGATGTTCAACGCGCGGCGTTGGCCGGGGGTGACGAACCGGCGGAGTCGTCCGACGTCGAGGGGTTCTCCGGCGGCGCGCAGCACGACCGGCAGCATCAGGCAATCGCAGGCGGCGAGCCGCGCTTCCCGGGCGGTCATCGTGCCGACGAAGTCCAGGCAGGCGGTCCCGAGACCCGTCTTGAGTTCGTCGAGGCTGATGGTGACGTTCACGAGAGTGCGGTAGCCGCTGGTGCCAGGCTGATCTGGGCACGCGATGGCAAGGTCGAGGATGTCGACCCACGCGTCGCCCATGCGCTCGCATTTCATCCGCAGATCCGCCTGCCCGAATTCATCGACCGGTCGAGGCTGGGCGTAGGCCTCCAGTGCGGCGGCGGTGCGGGCCCCGGTCTCGTCATCGAGGAGGCCGGTCAGCTTCCAGAATCCGTCTTTTCGGCGTTCCAGGGTGATTTCCCGGTGCGGCTCTTTGGGTTCCGGGTCTTTCGGCTCGTTGCCGTCGGGATCGAGCAAGGCGAGGAGGTTCGCTTCGGCTTCCGCGAGCTGGCGAGGACCGGCGTCGCGGGCGAGATTCGCGAGGATCTTCTCCGCACTGGACCGGTCTTCGTCGGGGAGTTTCTTCAAGATCTCCAGGATCTGATCGATCCGTTCGTCCCCGACCAGGCCTTCGGCGGCGACCGCGGCGGTGGCGGGTGCGGCAGGCGGGACTTCGGTGCCATCCAACGCGCGGGTGGGGTTCAACGCGAGCGCCCGCTTCACCACCGGACCTGCTTCACCGCGCGACAACCCCGCCACATCCGCGAACCACTTATCGGTACGGCCGTAGCCGTACAAGTCTTTGACGCCCCGAGACTCGATCTCCGCCAGGAATCTCCCCAGCCCGGCGGTGGCCATCCGAATCACCCGCAGAGACTGCTGCACGCCATGCGCAAGTTCCAGCTTGCCGGCACGCCACAACTCCTGCGGCAACTCGGGAAGGAAGGTCTCGGACACCCCTCAATAATACCGCAAAACAATCGAACACGCGTTCGTAATTTTAAGTCACAATGCAAAAGCGAAACAACACTGAAGGGTGATGATCTCTCATGTAGCCGCAGTTAGTCGACTAAATGCGACCTGGGCGAGAAGACGTTCGCGAGAGATCGTGAAGGTAAAGCTCGCTTGAGAATTCCTTGAGTCCACCCTGGACGGTTCGACCGCTCCCGTTCGTCTCACCGTCGCGAGCCGAACATATCCGTCGGCGACCATCTCGCGTATGGAAATCCCGAGGGTCGGTGTTCCCGACGCGCTGGCGTCACGCCTGTCGATGGCCGAACAACACGAGTACCTGAGCCGCCGCACGATGCTCAAGGGAACCGGAGCGCTGCTCGCTGCTGGGCCGTTTCTGGTGCAGGGCACCGCGTACGCCGACGGTGAGAAGGTCGTCCCGGCGGGACGGCATCTCGCGTTCGGCCGGAATCCGCGGACGTCGATGCGGGTCGCGTGGCAGGTACCGGCGCCGGTGCGGAAGCCGTTCCTGCGGATCGCCGACGGGCACGGCGGCTGGAGCCACCGGATCCCGGCCGAAGTCCGTGCGCTGCACTCCGAGGTCGCCGGGGTCATCGCGCCGTACGACCAGTACTACCTGCACGCCGAGGCCGACCACCTCTGGCCCGGCCATACTTACCGTTACGCCGTCGGGCACGAGGGTTTCGACCCGGCATCGGGGGACGGCGGGCCCGCCGCGATCTCGACCTTCACCACCGCGCCCGCCCGAGGGATCCCGGCGGGCAAGTTCACCTTCACCGCGTTCGGTGACCAGGGCGTTTCGACCACGGCGCTCGCGCAGGACGGCGCGGTCGCGCGACAGAATCCGCGTTTCCACCTGCTGGCGGGCGACATCGCGTACGCCGACCCGAGCGGAGCGGGCAAGCCGCCCGGTAACAAGCCCGACGCCGACCACGACCTCTTCGATCCCAAGGTCTGGGACGCCTACTACCGGCAGATCGAGGGCGTCGCGGCGTCGGTGCCGTGGATGGTCACCACCGGCAACCACGACATGGAGGCCCTCTACTCGCCCGACGGCTACGGCGGCCAGCTCAAGCGCTGGGACTTCCCCGGCAGCGGCCCGCACGACTGCCCGAGCGTGTACTCGTTCATCTACGGCAACGTCGGGGTGATCTCGCTCGACGCCAACGACGTCTCCTACGAGATCCCGGCCAACCTCGGCTACTCGCACGGCTCCCAGACGGCGTGGCTCAAACGCCGCCTGCGGTACCTGCGCTCGCAGCCGGACGTCGACTTCGTCGTGGTGTTCTTCCACCACTGCGCCTACTCGACGACCAATCAGCACGCCTCCGAGGGCGGCGTCCGCGAGCAGTGGGTCCCGTTGTTCGACGAGTACCGCGTCGACCTCGTGATCAACGGCCACAACCACATCTACGAGCGCACCGACGCCCTGCGTGGCGGCAAGGTGATCCGGGAAGTCAAGATCGGCGACACGGTCGAGCCGGACCGCGACGGCACCGTGTACGCGACCTGCGGTGGCGGCGGGAAGAGTCTCTACAGCTTCCCGGTGCCCGACACGTTCGCAGGGGAGTTCCAGTCGTACCACTGGGTTCAGGGTGGCGAGAAGGTGACCGAGACCGTGTCCTGGTCGCGGGTGCGCTACACCGGTTACTCGTTCCTCGCGATCGACGTCGAGCCCGCCTGGTCCGGCCGCCGGACGACGCTCACCGTGCGGACCTTGCGCAACGATGGCGCCGAGATCGACCGGTTCACCCTGCGCCGCACCGCCGGCGTCCACCGTTCCCGGCACGCGTCGGTCCTCGGCGCCGACCTCGGCGACGTATAACGACCTACACAGGTCCGCATGGTGGGACTCGGTGTCATATCGTGGACCGGAGACATAAGGTCCGGGACATGTCGCCGAGAACCTTCCTGCGGGCCGTCATGGCCGTTTCCGCCGTCACGCTCCTCGCCGCGTGCAACGCCTCGGCCAAGGACCCGGCCGCCCAGAACGCCGCGGGGCCCGCGCTGGTCCTGATCACGCCGAGCCCGGTCGGGGTCAACGACTTCCTGAAGCTCGCCGTCCAGGGCATCGAGGACTCGGCCAAGAAGCACAACGGGACGCAGAAGGTCTACCAGAGCACCGATCCGGCGTCGATCCAGCAGAATCTCGCGGCCGCGGTGCGCGAGAAGCCCGCCGTGATCGTCGCCGTCGGCTTCAACTTCGCCGACGCGATCGCGGCTGAGGCCGAGCGCAATCCCGAGCAGAAGTTCCTCTTCGTGGACTCCTGCACGACCAAACCGTTCCCGAACGTCACCTGCGCGGTGTTCCGTGAGCACGAGGGCAGCTACCTCGCCGGTGCCGAGGCCGGGCTGCTGAGCAAGAGCGGCAAGGTCGGCGCGGTCGTCGTACTCGACACGCCCCAGTTCCGCCGGTACTCGATCCCGTTCGGGCAGGGTGCGGAGAAGGCCAAACCCGGCACCACGCTGGCCCCGCTGTTCATCGGCGGCGCGAACCCGTTCAACGACCCGGCTCGTGCGAAGGCGCTGGCAGGCACACTCGCCGCCCAGGGCGTCGACCACGTCATGGGCGCGGCCTCCGCGGCGGGCAACCTCGGTGTGTTCGAGGCGGCCAAACAGGGCGGGTTCTTCGCGTTCGGCGTCGACGCCAACCAGTGCCCGGCGAGCCCCGGACAGGTCGTGGACAACGTCATCAAACGCACCAACGTCGTCGTCGGCGACGGGGTCGACGCGATCCTCGGCGGCAAGACCGGCGAGACGAAGTCGTACGGCGTCAAGGAGAAGGGTATTTCCCTGACCGGGCTGGAGCCGGACGCCGCGACCTCGCAGTGCGTCGTCGCGAGCCACCCCGACGTGCTGGCCAAGGTAGGCGAACTGCGGGACCAGATCGTCTCGGGCGCGATCGTCGTCGATGACCCCGCCAAGTCCTGACGCCGTCTCGCTCCGGGGGATCGTCAAGCGGTTCCCCGGAGTGCTCGCGAACGACCACGTGGACCTCGACGTCGGCAGCGGCGAGATCCACGCCCTGATGGGCGAGAACGGCGCGGGCAAATCGACGCTCATGTCCGTGCTCTACGGTCTGCACCGGCCCGACGAGGGCACGATCTCCCTGCACGGCGAGGAAGTCTCTTTCGGCTCGCCCGCGCAGGCCATCGACGCCGGTGTCGGCATGGTGCAGCAGGGGTTCGCGCTGTTCGGGGAACTCACCGTCACCGAGAACGTCGTGTTCGGCAGCGAACCGACCCGCCGCGGCCTGCTGGACCGCAAGGCGGCGACGGCGCGCGTCACCGAACTGATCGAACGGCACGAACTGCGGCTGCGGCCCGGCGACCGCGTCCGTGACCTGCCGGTCGGGCTCCGTCAGCGCGTCGAGATCCTCAAACTGCTGTACCGCGAGGCCGGTGTCCTGATCCTCGACGAACCCACCGCCGTACTGACCCCGCCCGAGACCGAGCGGCTGTTCGGCGTGCTGCGCGCCCTCGCCGCCGAAGGCCGCACCATCCTGCTGGTGTCGCACAAACTCCAGGAGGTCCTCGCCGTCAGCGACCACGTCACGGTGCTGCGGGACGGCCGCGTCAGCGCGCGCGGGCGCACCGCGGACCAGACGGCCGCCGGGCTCGCCGCGGCGATGACCGGCCGCGAGGTCGACCTCGACCGTGTCCACCCGGCCGGGACGCCTGGCGGCGCCGTCCTCGAAGCCCGTTCCCTGACAGTTCCCGGTACGGAAGGAAAACCGTTGTTGGACAACGTGTCTCTGACCGTGCGCGCCGGGGAGATCGTCGGCGTCGCCGGGGTCGCGGGCAACGGGCAGGCGGAGCTCTCCGCCGCCATCACCGGTCTCCTGAAGACCGGCGGTAGCATTGTCCTCAATGGACAGAGGCTCGACGGCCTGTCGGTCCGCGCACGGAGGGACGCCGGGCTCGCCCACGTCCCGGAAGACCGCGCCGAGGTCGGCTCCGCGCCCACAGCGAGCCTGCGGGAGAACCTCGCCGTCGGCTTCCACCGCAAGCGACCGTTGGCGCGCAAGGGATTCCTGCGTCGCAAGGCGATCGACGAGCACGCGTCGGCGATCATCGCGGACTACGACGTCCGCGCGTCCGGCCCCGCCGCCGCGATGGGCACGCTGTCCGGCGGGAACCAGCAGAAAGCGATCTTCGGCCGTGAGCTCACCCACGACGCGCCGTTCCTGCTGGTCGAGCAGCCCACCCGCGGCGTCGACGTCGGCGCGATCGAGAACATCCACGCCCGGCTCGTCGCCCATCGCGACGCCGGGCACGCCGTCCTGCTGATCTCCGCCGAACTCAGCGAGATCCTCGCGTTGTCGGACCGCGTGCTGGTGCTGTTCGAGGGCCGGATCGTCGGGGAGTTCACCAAGGACGAGGCCGATCAGCACACGATCGGCCTCGCGATGGCCGGAGGTGCCGGATGACCCGCGTCCGCCTCATCGCCGTCCCGGTCGCCGCCGCGCTCGTGCTCGGCGCGATCCTGTTGCTGGCCACCGGAACCGACCCGCTGGCCGCGTACGGCGCGATCGTCTCGGGCGCTTTCGGGCCCGACGGCATCGGCGACACCCTCGCCTACGCCGTCCCCGTCGCGGGGATGGCGACCGCGTTGGCGATCCCGCTGCGCGCGGGCATGGTGAACCTCGGCGGTGAGGGACAGCTCGTGCTCGGCGCGGTCAGCGCGCTCGCCGTCGGCCTGTACGTCCCCGGCCCCGGGCCGGTCAAGGTGATCCTCGCGCTGCTCGCGGGTGTCCTCGCCGGGGCCGCGTACGCCGCGCTGGCCGCGGTCTGCGAGAACCGGCTCGGTGTCCCGTTGCTGATCAGCACACTGCTGCTGAGCTATCCGGCGATGTCGCTCGCCGGGTATCTGGTGCGTTTCCCGATGAAGGACGCCGGCTCCAGCCTGCCGCAGAGCCCGCAACTGACCGAAGGCGCGCGGCTGCCCGAGATCGACGGCGTGACGACCGGGATCTTCCTGGTGGTGGCGGTGATCGCGGTCTACACGGTGATCGACGCCCGCACTCCCGCCGGTTTCGAGACGAAGGTGACCGGTTGGGCGCCGCGGTTCGCGGCCTATGCCGGGATCGACCGGCCGAAACTCACCCTGCGGCTGCTGGCCGCCTCGGGCGGGACGGCCGGGCTGGTCGGCGCGATCGCCGTCCTCGGTTTCCCGTACCGGTTCATCGACGGCGCGCTGATCACGCCGCAGTACACCTGGATCGGCCTGCTCGCGGCGCTGCTCGCCGGGGCCAGCCCGCTCGGGACGCTGCTCGCGGCGGTCTTCTTCGCGGCGCTGACCAGCGGCGGGTTCGCGATGGAACGCGCCACCCAGGTCCCGCGCGAACTGACCGCCGTCCTGCAAGCGGTGCTCATCATCTTCCTGGCGGCGACTTCGGGCGTCTTCAAGCGGAAGGCGAGGCGGGCATGATCGACGCGAGCCTGTTCTCCTCGGCGCTCACCGCGTTGACGCCGATCCTGTTCGCCGCGCTCGCGGGCGCGCTGTGCCAGCGGGCCGGGGTCTTCAACATCTCGCTCGAAGGCTCGCTGCTGGTCGGCTGCTTCGGCGCCGTCGCCGGGAGCTGGTACACCGGGAGCGCGTGGATCGGTGTCGTCGTGGCGGTGATCGCGGCGACGGCGTACTCGCTGATCCTCGCGATCGGTTCGATCACCTTCGACGGTGATCCGATCGTCCTGGGCGTCGCGAGCAACCTGCTCGCGGTCGGCCTGACGAGCTTCCTGATCCGCACCGTCTTCGGCACCGAAGGCTCGTTCAGCGATCCGTCGTTGCAAGGGCTGGGCCAGTTCGGGCCGATCCCCGGGCAATCGTTGCTGGTCTACCTGTCCTGGCTGGCCGTACCCGCGCTCGCGGTGCTGCTGTACCGGCATCCGTGGGGGCTGCGGCTGCGCGGTGTGGGCGAGCGTCCGGAAGCGGCGTCCAGTCTCGGTGTCAACGTGACCAAATACCGCTACGGGGTGATCCTCGCAGGGGGAGCGCTGTGTGGTCTCGGCGGCGCGCAGCTGGCACTGGGCTCGGTGACGCTCTTCGCCGAGAACATGACCGCGGGCCGCGGCTGGATCGCCGTCGTAGCGGTCATGCTGGGCCGCGCGCATCCGCTCGGCGTGCTGCTCGCGGCACTCCTGTTCGGTCTCGCCGAGGCGTTCGGCTTCCGGCTCCAGGGAATCGGGTTGCCACAGCAGGCCACCGACGCGGCTCCCTATGTCGTCACGCTCGTGGCGCTGTTCCTGTCCAACTTCAAGCGCAAGAAGGGACAGCCCGCGTGAGCGACGTCCTGCCCATCACCAAGATTCCCCGGCACGGACTGCCGCCGCGTGCGCTGGTCGTGGGCGACCCGGACCGCGCGACAGCGGTGGCCGGATCGCTGGAGAACGCCGTCCTGGTCGGCCAGAACCGCGAGTATCGCAGCTACACCGGAACCTGGAAGGGCGTCCCGGTCGTCGTGTCGTCGCACGGTGTCGGCGGCCCCGGCGCGTTGTGCCAGTTCGGCGAGCTGGCCGAGGCGGGCGTCCGCACGTTCCTGCGGCTCGGCACAGCCGGTTCGCTGGCCGAGGGGATCGTCGACGGCGATCTCGTCATCGCCGAGGCCGCGGTCCGCGACGACGGCGTCACCCAGCAGCTGATCCACCCGGAGTACCCGGCGTTCGCCACCCCGGAGATCGTCGTGGCGCTGAGTCGCGCGGCACCGGAAGCGCACCGGGGCGTGGTGTGGACGCGGGCCGCGTTCAGCCCGCTGGTGCTCACCCTCCCGATGGCCGAGTACCTGGCCGCGCGGGTGATCGCCATTGAGATGGAACTCTCCACGTTGCTGGTGTTCGCGGCATTGCGCGGCCTGCGGGCCGGTGGTGTGCTCGTGATCGACGGCGACGCGCGGCCCGAGCACCCCGACCCGTCGGCCTACGACCCGCATCGCGACGTCGTGGCCGAGGGGGTGGCGAGGGCGACCCGCGTGGCCCTCGACGCTCTCATCGACGTGGAAGGGGCGGAATGACCGAAGTGTGGAGAAAAGCGGCTCTCGAGCTGGCGGGCACCCTGGCGGCGGACGCGGCCGAGCGGGACCTCGCCGGGCGTCTCCCGGTCCAGGAAGTGGGCCTCCTGCGGGAGTCCGGCCTGTTGCCTTTGCTCGACACCGCCGGCTGGGCGGCAGCGAACGAAGCCACTCGGATCGTCTCCGCCGCCGACGCGTCGGTCGGCCATCTGCTCGGATACCACTACCTGCAGCTTTGGCGCACCGGCCTGTTCGGGCCGCGCGCGGCGAGCGAACCGGGCTGGTTCTGGGCGGGCGTCAGCAACCCTCTCGACGCCGCGCTGCTCCTGACCCCGGTCGACGGCGGATTCACCGTCGAGGGCACCAAGACCTTCGCCACCGGCGCGGCCGTCGCCGATCGCCTGGTGGTCAGCGCGACCAGGACCGACAACGGTGAGAAGCTGACCTTCGTCGTCGACGCGCGGGCCGACGGGATCACCTTCCCCGGTGAATGGGACAACATCGGTCAGCGGCTCACCGCGAGCGGTGCGGTGCGGTTCGAGGGCGTCCGCGTCGCCGACGACGACGTGCTCGGCGCCCAGCCGGAAGACCAGTCGGATCCGAAGTCGCCCCGTGTCTCCCTGGCGGCGATCGGTTTCCAGCTCATGCTCGCGCAGGTGTACGTCGGCCTCGCGTCGGGCGCACTCGACGCCGCGGCCGTCTACACGCGGGAGACCGCGCGACCATGGACACTGTCCGATGTGGACAAAGCGGCGCAGGACCCGTACATCCTGGCCGGCTACGGCGAGCTGGTCGCGACGGCACGGGCGGCCGGATTCGCCGTCGACGCCGCGGTCGCCGCCCTCGGCGAGGCCGACGAGCGCGGGTTCAAGCTGACCGCCGCCGAACGCGCCGAAGCGGCGATCGCGATCTCGTCGGCGAAGATCGTCGCGAGCCGGGCCGCGGTCGAAACCACGAGCAAGGTCTTCGAGTTCACCGGCGCGCGGGCCACCGCGACGAAGTACGGGTTCGACCGCTTCTGGCGCAACGCCCGCACGCTGACCTTGCACGACCCCGTGACGTACAAGGCGCGCGAGGTCGGCGACCACTTCCTCAACGGGATTCCGCCGTGCCTTTCGGGGTACAGCTGATGACGCTGCCGATCCTCGCCGAAAGCGTCCGCCTCGACGACGAAGGCGTGCACATCCTCGACCGCCGGATCTTCCCGTTCGAGCGGGAATGGGTGCTGTGCCGGACTTCGGAAGAAGTCGCGGTGGCCATCGAAGAGATGGTCACGCAGTCTTCCGGGCCGTACTTCGCCGCGTTGGGCGCGATGGTGCTCGCCGCCCGGGAGGCGAGCGGTCTCGCCGACGCCCGTGCGTATCTGGAGCGGGCGGGGGAGCGGATCGTCGCGACCCGCAAGACCAACAACCATCTGCGCAAGGCCGTGGCCGCCGTACTGTCCGAAGTGGACAAGTCGGCGGGCGACCTCGTCGAAGCGGCGACGGCCGGGGCACGGGCGGGTGACGAGTTGTATCGGTCGCGCAGCCGCGCGCTCGGTGAGCACGCGGCCGCGCTGGTCCCGGACAGGGCGACCGTGCTGACGCATTGCTGGGCGGACCTGTACCTGGTCGAATTCGTGCTCGCCGCGCGGCGGCAGGGCAAGGAGTTCTCCTTCCTGTGCACGGAAACCCGGCCGTACCTGCAGGGCGCGCGGCTGACCGCCGAGACGCTCGCCGAGATGGGCGCCGAGACCCGGCTGATCACCGACGGGATGGGCGCCGCGGTGCTGTCCTCGGGAGAGGTCGGCGCGCTGGTGACCGCGGCCGACCGGGTCACCATGGACGGCCACGTCGTCAACAAGATCGGCACGCTGGGGCTCGCGGTGGCGGCGGAGGCGTTCGGCGTGCCGTTCTACGCGATGGTCCAAGCACCCGACCAGGCGGTACCGACCGGCGCCGACGTGCCGATCGAATACCGCGACGGCGACGAGGTGCTGAGCGCGCTCGGCCACCGCGTCGCGAGCGAACGCGTCCGTGGGCACTATCCGGCCTTCGACGTGACACCACCGCGTTTCGTGACGGCGGTGGTGACCGACCGCGGGGCCTTCGAGCCCGGACGGCTCCGCGAGTACTACGCAGAAGGGGAAGCGAACCAGTGACCGCAACGCTGACCGCCCGATGGGTGGTCCTCGACATCGAGGGCACGCTGACCGCCACCAGCTACGTGCACGTGACCCTCTACGACTACGCGCGCCCGCGGCTGGGCCCGTGGATCGACGACCACCCGGACGACCCCGTGGTCGCCGGTGCCGTCGCCGAGATCAAGGAACTCGGCGGGCTCCCGGCGGACGCGTCCACAGTGGACGTCGTGCGGGTGCTGCACGGCTGGATGGACGCCGACCAGAAGATCGCGCCGCTGAAGACGTTGCAGGGGCTCATCTGGCAGCGCGGGTACGCCGAGGGCGACCTGACGACGGAGTTCTTCGGCGACGTCGCCCCGGCGCTGCGGTCGTGGCACGAGTCGGGGCTGCGGCTCGCGGTGTTCTCGTCCGGTTCGGTCGCGGGGCAGATCGCGTCGTTCTCGCGGACCACCGACGGCGACGTCACCGGCCTGTTCGAGAAGCATTTCGACACCGTCAACGCCGGGCCGAAACGCGAGGCGCCGTCATACCGGGCGATCGCCTCCGCGCTGGAAGCCGAGCCGGGCGACATCGTGTTCTTCTCCGACGTCCCCGCCGAACTCGACGGGGCCGCCGCCGACGGCTGGCAGACCGTCGGCCTCGCCCGCGAGGGTGAACCGTTCGGCGACGCCGATTTCGGGACGCACCGGACGATCCGGACATTCGACGAGGTGAAGGTCGTCCCTCGATGAGTGTTCTGGAACTCGCCGGACGCGCGCTGGCCGAAGAATCCGCCCGGATCGCCGGGCTGGGCTGGATGCGGGGAACGTCCGGCAACCTCTCGGTGGTGCTCGGGCGCGATCCGCTGCGGGTCGCCGTCACCGTCAGCGGCCGGGACAAAGGCGAGCTGACCAGCGACGACGTGGTGGTGGTCGGGGAGGACGGGGTGGCCGTCGCCGACCAGCCGCATCCGGAGAAGGTGCCGTCGGCCGAGGCCGGGCTGCACGCCCGCATCGCGGCGGTGTCGGGTGCGGGAGCGGTGATCCACGTGCACGCCCTCGCGCCGGTGGTGGCCGCCGAGCACTGGCCGGACGGTGTCGAACTGCGTGACCTGGAGATGCTCAAGGGTTTCGGCCGCGCCGCGCACGACGACCTGGTGACCATCCCGGTGATCGCCAACGGCCAGGACATGCGCGTGCTCGGTGACACGTTCGAGGCGGGGTTCCGGGCGGACACGCCGGCGGTGATCGTCGCGCGGCACGGGATCTACGTCTGGGGGGATGACCTGCGCCACGCGCGTCATCGCCTGGAATGTTTGGAGTGGTTGCTCCGGTTCCGGGTAGAGACAAGACTTGTCGGTGGAGAAAGGGGAGTGCGATGACCCTGCTGACCGTGTGGCCGGACGACCGGCCCGGCGAGATCGCGCTCAGGACCGAGGATCCGGCCGTGATCACCGGGGAACTGGGGCGGCTCGGCGTCCGCTTCGAACGGTGGGACCTCGTCCCGGATCTGCCGCGCGAGGTGACGCCCGAGCAGGTGCTGGCCGCTTACGAGGAGCCGATCGCCAAGGTCTCGGCGGCTGAGGGCTACACGTTCGTGGACGCCGTGCGCATGACTCCGTCGGACGAGCCGGGCTGGGCCGCCGAGGCCGCCGAAGCCCGGCAGAAGTTCCTCGCCGAGCACACTCACGACGATGACGAAGACCGCTTCTTCGCGCGCGGGGCCGGCGTGTTCTACCTGCACGTCGGGGGCAAGGTGTACGCGGTGCTGTGCGAGGCGGGGGATCTGCTGAGCGTGCCCGCGAACACCACGCACTGGTTCGACATGGGGACGCGGCCCGACTACGTGTCCATCCGGTTCTTCCACGACGATGGCGGGTGGGTCGGCAACTTCACCGGCGCGACGCTGGCCGGGGACTTCCCGGGGTACGACGAGTTGACGGCCGGGCGTTACTGAGGCTTCGGGCTTTCGCGACGCCGAGTGCCACTGAGTCCACCTGACCCGTTCATGACGCTCCGGACGCTATGAAAGGTCCTTTCCTTGCAAAATTCGCAAGGAAAGGACCTTTCATAGCGCGCTGCCGGGCTCGGTCAGGCGGGGGCCCAGAGGGCAGGCACGTTCGGCGGTTCCCAGCCGGGCAGGGACCGGTGGCCCTGGCGGCACACGTAGGCCGCGCCGTTGTGGGTCACGCGAGCACCGGTGGCGTAGTCGGTGTTCGGCTTCCAGGCGTCGGACGGCACCGTGGTGGTCGTCGTCGGGGTGGTGGTCGTCCGCGTCGTCGTCGGACTGGTCGTGGTGGTCGTCGTACCGGTGGTCGTGGTGGTCGTCGTCGGCGGGGCACCGCCGCCACGCGGGTGATCCGACGCGATCGCGTACGTCGTCCCGCCGAAGGTGAACGTGAAGTTCGACGGCGAAGCGATCGGCATGTAGTAGTTCAGCCGGATCTCGACGGTGGCGCCAGGTGCGATGTTCTGCCAGGTCGGCACGGTCACCGCGACGTGCTGGAAGTCTCCCTTCATCCCGCCGACGTTGGGTCCGCTGTGGCCCTTGCTCGTGACCGTCAGCCCGAAGCCGGACTGGTCGGACATGCTGCCGGGCGCGCTGGTGCCGTAGTCGAACTCGATCTTCGTCCCACCGGGGATGGTGGTGGTCGAATTGTTGGTGATGCGCATCCGCGGGGTGATGGGATAGTTCGCGTCGCCCAGTGCGAATCCGGTCAGGTTGACGTTCGCGTTCAGCACCGAAGACGGCGCGGGACGCGGCGACTTGGCGTTGCCGTACGGGGCGGCGCCGCGCAGACCGTCGTTGATCTTCGTGATCAGCGTGTCGCCCATGAAGTACTGGCCCTTGGCCTCGTCGAAGGCGTAGTCGCCCGCCAGTTCCCAGATCATGATGCCACCGATGCCCTTGTCGGCCACGTATTTGGCCTTCGTGGCGAGCGAGGCTTCGTCCTCAGTGGACAGGAACACCTTCTTGTCGTTGTTCCACAGCCACGGCGTCACCATCGTGTTGTCGTAATACCTGTTGTAGGAGCCGGAGATCCGGTCCGCCGGGTCGGTCTTCGGCGTCAGCCCGTACGCCTCCAGGTAGTCCGGGGTGATCTCGTTTTCGAGGTTCTTCGCGTGCCACATCGGGTTCGCGCCCGCGGGGACCTCGCCGCCCGCCAGGCCGAGGTCGTGCCAGAGGTTGTCGATGCCGATCGCGCCGTTGCCGCACGGCACCGTCGAACCGACGTGGGATCCGGTGCCCGGTGGACACTGTTTCTGGTCCGGCAGCGGCGCCTTGCCCCACAACCCGTTCGTCCCGCCGGACACGCCTTGCCAGCCGCGGGTGTAGAACCCGACGCCGATGTTGATCCGGCCGGCCTGCATCGCACCGCGGAAGTAGTGATAGGCCCAGTCGGTGTTGAGATAGCCCTGCCCGTCGTACTGCGGTGTCGTGTACACCTGCCAGTGCGCGAGTTCCGCGTCGTTGCCGGAGTCGTAGAGCGCGGCGTTCGGCCCGACGAACTGGTTCCACGCGCCGTGCAGGTCGTAGCTCATCATGTTGGCGTAGTCGAGATAGCGCGTGACGCCGTAGACCTCCTGGCCGCGCAGCAGCCAGCCGGAAGCGGGCACGGCGGCGGTCAGCAGGTAGTGCTTGCCGTCGGCGGCGCCCGCGCGGTCGAGCTTTTCGCGCAGCGTGCGCATCAGGTTCTCGTAGCCCGCCCAGAGGGTGCCGCGGTTGGCCTGCGCGATCCAGTAGTCGTCCGGGTTGCCGGCGTAGTTCGCCGACGTCGCGTACTCGTAGTCGATGTCCGCACCGTTGAAACCGTAGGTGCGCAGGAATTGCACGACGGAATCCGCGAAGACGTCGATACCCGCCTGGGTCTGCGTCATCTTGTAGAACCCGCCGGAGGCGTTGCGGGTGCCGTCGGGGTTCAGGAAGCCGCCGGTCTCGGCCCAGCCGCCGATCGAGATCAGCGACTTCACGTTCGGGTGCTGTTTCTTGTACTTGGTCAGCAGGTTGAAATGTCCCTTGTAGGGCAACGACGGGTCCATCTCGGCGCCGGGAACGCCCGGCCATTCCATGCCGATGGACTCGTTGGTCGCGCTCGGCGCGCCGACCGACACCTTGTTCTGCGCGTCCACATGCGCGAACGCGTAGTTGAGGTGAGTGACCTTCGACCACGGGATGTTGTTGACCAGATAGGCCGGTGCGCCGTTCTTCCCGGTGCGCCAGCTGGTGAAGTAGCCGATCACGCGGCGGGAATGCCCTTCTCCCAGGGATTCGCGGCCCGCGGTGTCGTAGACGGTGCAGTAGGGGGTGTCGACGCCCGGTGTTGAGTACAACCCGTCGGGACGGCAGTCCTCATGGCCTGCCGCGTTCGACGGGGACGGGGTGATGACGACGATCATGAGTCCGGCCAGCGTGATGAGCGACGCCAGCAGGGGGAGTGGTTTCCTGGTTCTCCTTGGCACGCCGAACCTCCGACAGTGGAAGATGGCCCTCGGTCCCAGCAGCTTGAGCCGCTGACCTGCCGCGCGTCAATAGGTGTAGACCAATTTCCATCCGGTGCCGTACGGCGGAGCGTACCTGTGGTTCGTCAGGTCCGGCTTCGTCGGCGGTGGCCATACTCCCGGCCACATCCCGTGCGTGTTATGCCGCCGTTTCCCGTACCACGAAGGAAAACTCGTTCCCATCGGGATCCGCCATCTCCACCTGTCCGTCCCCCGCGCCGAGGCGTGACGCGCCGAGCGCGACGAGCCGCTCGACTTCCGGCAGGGAGCCGGACAGGACGAAACGCAGCCGGTTCGGCCCGGTCTTCGGGGTGAACGGCGGACCGCCCCAGGTGATCTTCGGGCCGCCGTGCGGTGTGCGGATCGCCGTTTCCTGATCCTGGTCCCAGACCAGCGGCCGGCCGAGTGCCTCGCTCCAGAAGTAGCCGACCTCTTGCGAACCGTCGCACGCGACGGCACCGACGAAACCGCAGTCGGCGAGGAAGTCGTTGCCCGGCTCGATGACGCAGAACTCGTTGCCCTCGGGGTCGGCGAGCACCACGTGCTTCTCCTCGGGGCGCTGGCCGACGTCGATGTGGCCGCCGCCGAGTTCGAGCGCCCTGGCGACCGTCCGCTTCTGGTCATCGACGGACTCGCTCGTCAGGTCGAAATGCATCTGGTTCTGGCGGATCTTCGGTTCTTCCGTAGGCAGGAAGCGAAGCTGGAAACCGATGCCGCCGTCGATGTCCCGGCCGAGGAGGCCCGTCCAGAAACGGGCGAGACGACGCGGGTCGCGCGCGGCGAAAGTGAGCGCCTGCAGGGTGACGGCCATAAGGGACGCTAGGAATACCGAAGGTCCACACGCAACCGAATAAGGCGCGGTCCCCCATGGAGTGGACCCGCTTCCATCCGGAGGGGGACGCAGCGGACCGGGGCGGCTGTGATCGTTGAAACCGATCAAGCGAGCGGAACCCGAGGAGCCCGTATGACCGTCCACCAAGCCACCGCGACCGGGCGCCTGCGCGCCGCGTGGACCAGAACGCACGCCCCGGTGCCCGGGGTCCCCAGGTGGGCCAAGGTCGCCGCCTACGCCATCCCCTTCGTCGTGCTCCCCTCCGGCCTGTGGCGGATCATGACCGTCGTCTTCGACATCGGCGGCGACGGCCCGCACGGTTCCGGCCAGCTCCCGTCGTGGTTGCCGGGGCCGGTGTACGTCCTCGCGTTGTCCGTCGTCTCCGAGCTGATCGCCTTCACCGCCATCGGGCTGATCGCCGAGTGGGGAGAGGTGTTTCCGCGCTGGATTCCGCTGGTGGGCGGCCGCAAAGTGCCGCCTCTCGCCGCCGTCGTGCCTGCCGCACTCGGCGCCACGTTCCTGACCGTCCTGTGGACCGCCGCCGTCGCCACCGAGATGGCCGGGATCACCCTCCAAGGCGATCCTCTTCCCGACGACTACCCCACGAAGTCACTGCACGGCTGGCAACTCGCCTTCTTCGAAGTCACCTACGCCCCGCTCCTGCTCTGGGGACCGCTGCTGGCGGCAGTCTGCTTCGCGTACTGGCGGCGACGGCAGTGATCAAGCGCAAGTCCGTGAAGGCCTCCTTGAGGACCCAGAGTCCCTCAAGGAGGCCTTCACGGAACGCTCAGCAGGAGACGCCGGACCGCCCGTTCTCCACCCGCGCGGTCAGTGTCCGCAGGAACGACGGATCCCCGTCCGCGGTGACCTTCACGTCGTACCAGCCGCCCGAAACCGGCCAGTCCACCGTGACCGAACGCCCGGCCCCGACCCGCACGACGCGCGTGAACCGCGAAGACGACAGCCGCAGCGTCAGCGCCGAAGTGCCCGAGTTGGACAGCTTGAACTCGACACCCGAGCGCCACGTGAGGAACCGCGTCCGGACATCGACACCCGCGGCGGCCCCGCGACGGTTTCCGCGAAATTCCCACCACGACCGGTTCGGCCCCTGGACGACGACGCGATAGTCGTCACCGGCCAGCCGGACTGGTTCCGGTGTCTCGCCGTGGACGTCGCGGTGCGCGGGCTCGGGGAATTCGCCCTTGTACGGGTACAGCGCGAAATGTGCCGACGACGAGCCACTGTTGGCCAGCGAAAGCGCCAGATTCCCCGACTTGTCCACCGCGCCGGACACCGACACCTGGTACGGCAGCGGACGGGACGGCCGGTTGCCGGGCTCGGCCACGGGCAGGCTCTGCTCCGCCGGGGCGGACGGCCGCCAGCGGCTGATCGGCGCGGGCACCGGGCCTGGCCGGTTCACGCGCGGCTGACGCCCGGCCCGCGAGAAGTCGAAGGCGCCGGTGAGATCGCCCGCGACGGTCCGCCGCCACTTGCTGATGTTGGGCTCCGCGATCCCGGTCCAGCGTTCGAGGAACCGCAGCACCGAGGTGTGGTCGTACACGGTCGAGTCGACGTTGCCGCCGATCGACCACGGCGAGACGACCGTCATCGGCACACGCGGGCCGAAGCCGAGCGGCTGGCCGTTGAAATGGTCCGCGTCGTTGGCCGCGTTCCCTGGCGGCATCGGCGGCGGGACATGGTCGAAGTAGCCGTCGTTCTCGTCGAAGTTGATCAGCAGCACCGTTTTCGACCACGTTTCGCGGTCGGACGCCAGCGCGTCGAGCACGCGGTAGATCAGGTTCGCGCTGCCGACCGGAGTGGACGCGCCAGGGTGCTCGGAGTCCTTCGCGGACGGCACCAGCCAGCTGACCGCGGGCAGGCGCCGCGCCTGGATGTCCGCCTTCAGCCGGGTCACCAGCGTCTCCGGCTCGCTGCGGTACATGGCCTTCTGGAACAGGTTCCGCTCGGCGGGCGTCAGTTTCGCGACCCCGGCGTCGAACTGCGCGAGCAGCTTGGTGCGCTCTTCGGGGGTCTTCTTGAGCAGGGTGTCGTAGAACTCTTCGGTGGTGCGGAACTTCCCCTCGACCGAGGCGAGGATCTTCGTGCCGACCTTCTTGAACGGCACGAAGTACTCGACGGCGTTGTCGGTGAAGTTGTCCCACTCCTGGTAGATCTGCCACGGCACCCCGGCGGCTTCGAGCCGCTCCGGGTACGTCGTCCAGTCGTAGCCCTTGTGGTCGTAGGAGTACGCCGCGTTGGTCACCGCGCGGTTCGTCGTGCTGCCCGGCTCGAACCCGGTGGTCCCGGTCCACAGGAAGTTCCGGTTCGGGTTGGTGGAGCCGAAGATCGAGCAGTGGTACGCGTCGCAGATGGTGAAGGTGTCCGCGAGTTCGTATTGGAGCGCGATGTCACGGCGCTCGTAGTAGGTCATGGTGGCCGGCGTCTTCGCCGCGATCCAGCCGTTGTTCCAGCCGCGCGCCCACGCCTTGCCGCTGCCGTTCCAGCTGTGGTCGAGGTCGCCGAGGTACTGGATGTCGTCCGGTTTCCGCCCGGCGAGTTCGGCCGCCTCGCGTACCGAGAACGGCAGCACCGTGCCACCGGCCGGATTCGGCTGCTCGAACACCGACGTCCCCGACGGCAGTTCGAGCGGATGCGTGTCGGAGAAGCCCCGGACACCGCGCAGGCTGCCGTAGTAGTGGTCGAACGACCGGTTCTCCTGCATCAGCACGATCACGTGCTCGATGGCGTCGAGCCCGCCCCGGCGCATGGGTTCGGCCATGGCGGCGTGCACGGAAGGCGGGAGGAGAGTGGCGGCGGCCGCGGCGCCGGTGGCGCCCAGCAACGTACGGCGTGACAGTTCAGGCATGCCCGAACCTTGACCCAGTAACATGAACGTGACAAGAACCGAACCGGTCGACTCGGAGTCGGCAGCCGGATGGTGACACGGCGTCCGGAGTGGTCCGCCCGTACGATTCCTGGATGGCCGTGATTCCTGAACATCACGACGAAAACGACGGTGGGGGAGACCTCGCGAAGGCGGTGCCCGGCGATCCCGGTGCCCGTCGCCGCGTCGTCCGCCGGATCGCGATCAGTGCCGGCGCCGCCGCCTGTTACGGAGCCCTTCTCCTCGTCGCGTTCTCCGGCGTGCCGGACCTGCCCACCGCGCTGGGCCCCTGGCCGCTGCTCGGGCCGGACGTGACGTCCCAGTCGCCGGCGCCGCCGCCGTCCACGACAGCGCCGCCCCCTGCGACGTCGCCCACGACGACGGACGGGCCTCGGACGGCTTCGCCGCCGGAAACGCTGGGAGCGCCCGAGCCGGTTCGCGAAATGTCGCCCACGAGCGCCAGGCCCGCTCCGGCCCGGACCACGGCTTCGCCCGCCCCTCCGGACACACGGGCCCTCACCACCACCCCGCCACCGCCGGGCAGCGAGCGCCGCAACAGCCGCGTGCCCGACGACCCGCCCAGCAAGGCGAAGACCACGCCGCCCAAGAGCGGGCGCTGACGCCCGGTTCTCGCCGGTTCGTCGTGAGGTCACTGCGCTGAGTGACCGTCCGGCGGGGTGACACCGCCGAACGGCTGGCGGGGCGGTAACCTCACGGGCACCAAAGACCGCAGACCCTTGAGGAGGGCCCGTGTCGGCAGGGCAGATCGCCGCGCTGATCGCCGCAGGAGCATTCGTCGTACTCGTCGTGCTTCTGGCGATCGTGCTGTTCAAGCTCGGCCGGACCCTGGACGAGGCCACGATCGCCATCCGCAAGGCGCACGAGAACACCGACCCGCTGCTGATCGGCGCGAACGAGACGATCACGCATGTCAACACCCAGCTGGAGCGGGTCGACGGCATCACCGCCAACGCGCAGGCCGTCTCCGGCAACGTGTCCGCGCTGTCCTCGGTGTTCACCGCGACGCTCGGCGGACCGCTGGTGAAGACGGCCGCGCTGTCCTACGGCCTCAGCAAGGCGATCAAGGCCCGCCGGAAGAAGGCGGAAGCGAAAGCCTCTCGTCCGGCGAAGAAGCGGGGCCGCAAATGAAGCGCCTGTTCTGGCTCGGCGTCGGTGTGGTCGCCGGCGTCGCCCTGTCACGCAAAGCGACGGAAACCGCTCGCCAGGCCACGCCGGCGGGGCTAGCCTCGAACCTGGGCGACGCCGTGCGGGAACTCGCGGGCGCCGTCGGTTCGTTCGGCGCGGAGGTCCGCGCCGGGATGAGCGAGCGGGAACAGGAGCTGCACGACATGGTGTCCGAACGGACCGGCTTGAGCACGGCCCCCGTGACCGAGGGCAGGCACGCGGCGTCGTCGCGGCGCCCGGTCCGGCGAGCTCGCCGGGCGGAGGGCTGATCCGGCCGCGTCCGGAAGCCCAGCCCTTCGCCGTTCCCGCCTGTCCGCATTCCCAGCGCCTTCGCGCGAGCCCGTATACAAGGACGATCCCGTGGAAACACACGAAATCACCCAGCGTTTTCTGAGCCATTTCGAGAACAAGGGACATACGCGCGTCCCGAGCGCGCCGCTGATCCTCGACGACCCGAACCTGCTGTTCGTCAACGCGGGCATGGTCCAGTTCAAGCCGTACTTCCTCGGCGAGGCCCCGCCGCCGTACCCGCGCGCGACCAGCGTCCAGAAATGCGTCCGCACGCCGGACATCGACGAGGTCGGCAAGACCACGCGGCACAACACGTTCTTCCAGATGGCCGGCAACTTCTCCTTCGGCGACTACTTCAAGGAAGGCGCCATCGAGGCGGCCTGGGAGCTGATCACCAAGCCCCAGAGCGAAGGCGGCTACGGCCTCGACCCGAACCGCATCTGGGCGACCGTCTACGAGGACGACTCCGAGGCCGCGGGCCTGTGGAAGAAGCTCACCGGCCTGCCCGGCGAGCGCATCCAGTCCCGTGACGGCAAGGACAACTACTGGGACATGGGCGTACCCGGTCCCGGTGGCCCGTGCTCGGAGATCTACTACGACCGCGGCCCGGACTACGGCCGCGAGGGCGGCCCGGTCGCCGACGAGGACCGCTACATCGAGATCTGGAACCTCGTCTTCATGCAGGACGTGCGGGGTGACAAGAGCCCGAAGCACGGCCACAAGCCGATCGGTGAGCTGCCGAAGAAGAACATCGACACCGGAATGGGTGTCGAGCGGGTCGCGACGATCCTGCAGGGGGTCGAGAACGTCTACGAGACCGACCTCGTCCGCCCGGTGATCGGCCGCGCCGAGGAGTTCTCCGGCCGGCGCTACGGCTCCGACCACACCGACGACGTCCGGTTCCGCGTCATCGCCGACCACGCCCGCACCGGCGTCCTGCTCATCGGCGACGGCGTCACCCCCGGCAACGACGGCCGCGGTTACGTGCTGCGCCGTCTGCTTCGCCGCATCATCCGCTCCGCGCGCCTGCTCGGCGTGCACGAGCCGGTGCTGCCCGCCTTCGCCGCGGTCGTCCGCGACACCATGGGCCCGACGTACCCCGAGCTGGTCTCCGGTTTCGACCGCATCGAGGACGTCGTGCGCGTCGAGGAGGAGGCCTTCCTCTCCACGCTCACCAGCGGTTCGCGCATCTTCGACCTCGCGGCCGAGGAGACCAAGCGCGCCGGCGGCTCGCTGCTGGCCGGGGACAAGGCGTTCCAGCTGCACGACACCTACGGCTTCCCGATCGACCTGACGCTGGAGATGGCGTCCGAACAGGGCCTGACGGTCGACGAAGAGGGCTTCCGCACGCTCATGAACGAGCAGCGGCAGCGCGCGAAGGCCGACGCGGCGTCGCGCAAGACCGGCCACGGCGACCTGTCCGAGTACCGCAAGGTACTGGAGCAGAACGGCGAGACCGAGTTCCTCGGCTACACCGACCTGCAGGCCGAGGCGAAGGTCGTCGCGCTCCTGGCGGACGGCGTCCCGGTGCGCAGTGTCGGCGCGGGCAAGAAGGCGGAGCTGGTCCTGGACCGCACGCCGTTCTACGCCGAGAGCGGTGGCCAGGTCGCCGACACCGGCGTGCTGCTCGGCGACGGCGTCGAGCTCAAGGTCCACGACGTGCAGAAGATCGTGCCGGGCCTGTTCGTGCACCGCGTCGAGGTGCTCGAGGGCGAGGTCGGCATCGGCAGCTCGCTGACCGGTTCGGTCGACCAGCACCGCCGTCTCTCGATCGAGCGGTCGCACTCCGCGACGCATCTGGTGCACGCCGCCGTGCGCGGCGCGTACGGCAAGCGCGCGGCGCAGGCCGGTTCGCTGAACTCGCCGGGCCGCATGCGCTTCGACTTCACCACCTCCGGCGGCGTGTCGGCCGATGTGCTGACCGAGGTCGAGGAGGAGGTCAACGACTACCTCCAGACCAACGTCGAGGTGAACACCTTCGTCACCACGAAGGACAAGGCCCTCGAACTGGGCGCGGTCGCGCTGTTCGGCGAGAAGTACGGCAACGACGTCCGCGTCGTCGACATGGGCGAGTACTCCCGCGAACTCTGCGGTGGCACCCACGTCGACCGCATCGGCCAGCTCGGCCTGGTGAAGCTGGTGGGCGACTCGTCCATCGGTTCCGGTGTGCACCGCGTCGAGGCGCTCGTCGGCTCGGACGCGCTCAAATACGTCCGCAAGGAGCAGCTGCTCGTCTCGCAGCTCGCGAACACCTTCAAGGTGCCGTCGGAGCAGCTGCCGTCGCGGATCGACGACGTGCTCACCCGGCTCAAGAACGCCGAGAAGGAGATCGAGCAGCTGCGCACCCAGCAGGTGCTCGGCTCGGCGGGCTCGCTCGCGGACAAGGCCGAGGACATCGGCGGCGTCGCGGTCGTCGCGGAGAAGCTGGGCGAGGGCGTCGACTCGAACGGTCTGCGCGCGCTGGCTTCGGACATCCGCGGCAGGCTCGGCAATCGTCCCGGCATCGTCGCGCTGTTCGCCCCGCAAGGCGAGAAGGTCGCCTTCGTCGTCGCCACCACGAAGGCGGCGCAGGAGAAGGGCATCGCGGCGGGCAAGCTCGTCCCGTCGTTCGCCGAGGCGATCGGCGGCCGTGGCGGCGGCAAGCCGGACATGGCACAGGGCGGGGGCACCAACCCGGCCGGGGCCGAGCAGGCCATCGCCTCCCTGCGCGCGGCGGTCGCCCAAGTTGGCTGACGACGCCCTCCAGCGGCGCCCGGATCGACCAGGAGAGTCCGATCCGGGGCGTGGCAGGCGGCTTGGCGTGGATGTCGGATCCGTCCGGGTCGGGGTCGCGTTGAGCGATCCCGACCCCATCCTCGCGAGCCCTCTCGTTACCCTCACTCGCGACGCGGCGGGCGACAAGGACGTCGACCTGCTCGTCGGACTCGTCACGGAACACGACGTGGTCGAAGTCGTCGTCGGCTTGCCGAGGACGCTCAAGGACCGTCATGGCCCGGCGGCCGAAGCGGCGCTGGACTATGCCGAAAAGGTCGCCGCCAGGATCGCGCCGGTGCCGGTGCGACTTGCCGACGAGCGGTTGACCACGGTGACGGCATCCAGGATGCTGTCGCAGCGTGGGGTGAAGGGACGTAAGCAACGTGCCGTCGTCGACCAGGCGGCCGCGGTCGAGATCCTGCAGGCGTGGATCGACGCGGTAGCGGCACATCGCGCACGGAAGGGCGATACATGACCGAGCCCCACGGCCGGCCCGAGCGCCGTCAGGGCGGTAGACGACGGTTGCGGGAGCCTGAGGAGGCCGGCCCGCCACCGGTCCCGCCGCGTCGACGGCCCGAACCCCAGCCGACGGGACGACGGCACGTCCGGCAGGAGCCGCCCGAGCCACCCGTACGGCGTCCGGCGGAAGAACCGCCGCGTGCCCGCCGGTCGCCCGAAGAGCCGCCGCCGCGTGCCCGGCGCGCCGCCGACGAGCCGCCGCGTCCGGTTCCGCCGAGGCGGGCCCCGGAACCCGCGGTCCCGCCACCGCCCCCCGCGCCGCAGCGGCGGTCCCCCCAGCCGGGTGACCGGGGTATTGGCATGCCAGCCTACGCCCAGGACGAGGCACCTCGCCCCGGCCGCCGACGGCGTCGCGAGGACGACGGACCGCTCCCGGACGAGCGGCCGACCGACATCCTTCCCGCGATCCAGGAAGCGCCGATCGCCCGGCGTCCTGGCGCTTCGCCGCCCGAGGGCAGCGAAGAGGAATACAACGAGATCTTCGGCGACGACGCGTACGACGACTATGACGAGTACGACGACTACGAGGATTACGACGACTTCGACGACGAAGACCGGGCCGAGCCCGAACGCATCGAGGACGAGCGCCCGGAACGTCAGGGGCCGCCGCCCAAGAAGCGCAAGAAGAAGCGCGCGCTGGGCTGGATCGCCGCGCTGACCGTGCTCGTCCTGCTCGCCGGCGGCGCCTACTACGGCTTCACCGAGATCTTCGGGTACGACGACTACGAAGGCACCGGCGAGAGCGACGTCCTCGTCCAGGTGGAGAAGGGCGACTCGACGTCGGCGATCGGCAACCGGCTACAGGCGGCCGGGGTGGTCGCCAGCGGCAAGGCGTTCGTGAAGGCGGGCGAGGACAACACCGCCGTCTCGCGGCTCCAGCAGGGCTACTACGTCATGAAGACGAAGATGTCCGGTGCCAGCGCGGTCGAGAGGATGATCGCGCCCACGTCGAAGGTCGGCCAGGTCGAAATCCGGCCGTACACCCAGTTCCACGACATCACCCAGCCTGACGGCAAGGTGACCCCGGGTGTGTATTCGTTGCTGTCCAAGGCTTCCTGCGCCGATCTGAACGGCAAGAGCACCTGTATCCCGGTCGAGGAACTCCGCAAGACGATCGAGAACGCGGATCTGGCGAAGCTGGGCGTCCCGTCCTGGGCCGTCGAGGCCGCCACGAACGCCGAGCACAAGGACCGGCGGCTCGAAGGGCTGATCGCCCCGGGCATCTACAACATCAAACCCGGCTGGAGCGCCGAAGAGCTGCTGACGTTCGTCGTCAAAACCTCGGCGGAGCGCATCCTGAACGCCGGGCTGAGCGATCAGTCGAAGGGGGAGGGCAAGACCCCCTACGAGACGCTCGTCATCGCGTCGATCATCGAACGCGAGGCGGTGAAGGCCGACTTCGGGAAGATCTCGCGGGTCATCTACAACCGGATCGACAAGAAGATGCGGCTCGAGATGGACTCGACGGTCAACTACGTCCTCGACCGGCCGACCCTGCTCACCAAACCCGAAGAACGGGAAAAAGCGGGCGCCTACAACACCTACAAGTCGGTCGGCCTGACTCCGACACCGATCGCGGTCGTGAGCGCGGAGGCGATCCAGGCCGCGCTGAAGCCGACGGCGGGAGAGTGGCTGTTCTTCGTCAAGTGCGAGAAGAACGGGCTTTCCTGCTTCGCGGTGAACTTCGACGACCACCGGAAGAACCGAGACGACGCGGTGAGGCGTGGTGTCATCTAGCCGCAAGGCCGCGGTGCTCGGGAAACCGGTCGAACACTCGCTCTCGCCCGTGCTGCACGGCGCCGCCTTCCTCGCGCTGGGGCTGGACGGCTGGACCTACGAGCGGGTCGAGATGGACGGCCCCGGGCTGCCCGCGTTCGTCGACGGCCTCGGCCCGGAGTGGACCGGGCTCTCGGTGACCATGCCGGGGAAACGGGCCGCGCTGGAGTACGCCGACGAGGTAACGCCGCGCGCGGCGGCCGTCGGCGCGGCGAACACGTTGGTACGCCGGGAAACCGGTTGGCTCGCCGACTGCACCGACGTCGACGGGGTCACCGAGGCGCTGCGGATCGCGGGGGAGTACACGCCCGGCACCGACGACGCCGCCGTCGTTCTCGGCGCGGGCGGGACCGCGGCCGCGGCCGTCGTCGGGCTGGCGTCGCTCGGCGTGCGGACGGTGCGGCTCGTCGTGCGGGATCCCGCGCGGGCGACGGAAACGGTCGAGGCGGCTCAGCGGGCCGGGCTCGGCGCCGAGGTCCTCCGCTGGGCGGACACCGACTTCGGGAAACTCGCGGCGGATTCGGCGGTACTGGTGAACACCGTGCCCCCGGACGCCGTCCGGCCGCATCTGGCGGAGCTGTCCCGGGTCGGCTGCGTCCTCGACGTCATCTACCACCCTTGGCCGACCGCGCTCGCCGAAGCCGTCGCGGAGCGGGGCGGGCGGCTCGCGACCGGTCTGGACATGTTGCTGCATCAGGCTTTCGGGCAGTCCGAGTACTTCACCGGGCAGCCGGCGCCGCGGGCGGAGATGCGGGACGCGCTGCGCGAGGCGACGGGCGGGATTCTTTCTCTCCCGATCGGCTGACAAGATCGCCCGGGTTCGATAATCTGGCCGACTGCCTCGAGAGGGGTGTCGCGGCAACCTGGTGACCACCGCGCGCCCCTGGCCGAATGGCCCCGCTATCTCGGCGGCAGGGCGCTCTTGATGGGGGACGGGACGTCTGAATTCCTACTCGCGCCCTGGCGACGTGATCGCGGTCGCGCGCAGGCTCGCGAGGAGTGCTGAGGAAGGAACAAGGGGTCGATGCCCAAACCCGATCGAGACGACTACACCGAAGAAGACATCAACAACTCCTGGGTCGATCAGGCTCCGGTACTGAATTCCACCGTCACGCTGGCCGAATACGACCCGGCGTGGCCTGAGCTGTTCGACCGTGAAGCGAAGCGCATCAGGGGGATCCTGGGGGAGCGCGCGCTGGTCCTTGAGCACGTGGGCTCCACGTCGGTGCCGGGTCTCTGCGCGAAACCGATCATCGACATCATGCTGATCGTCGCCGATTCGGACGACGAAGAGGCCTACGTGCCGCAGCTGGAGGCCGAGG
This sequence comes from Amycolatopsis sp. NPDC057786, assembly GCF_042797905.1. Lineage (NCBI taxonomy): Bacteria > Bacillati > Actinomycetota > Actinomycetes > Pseudonocardiales > Pseudonocardiaceae > Amycolatopsis > Amycolatopsis sp. NPDC057786. The sequence goes on along the minus strand of NZ_JBHVKW010000009.1, from coordinate 72,680 downwards.
GCTACCGGCTCGTCATCCGCGAGCCTGAGTGGGAGAAGCACCGCTGCTTCAAAGGCCCGGACACCAACATCAACCTCCACGTCTATTCGCCGGACAACGGCCAGGCCGAGCGCTACCGGCTCTTCCGCGACCGCCTGATCGCGCACGAGGACGAACGGAAGCTCTACGAGGACAGGAAACGCGAACTGGCGTCGCGCACCTGGAAGTACATCCAGCAGTACGCCGACGCCAAGACCGAGGTGATCGACGAGATCATCGAACGGGCGCGCGCCGCCCAATACGACGGCTTCGCGCGGCTCTACGCGGCACACGCCGAAACCAGCAGCACCAACGCCCACTACGACCGGCCCGCCATCGTGGAGCTGGCCGGGGACCTGGCGGGCAAACGGGTGCTGGACGTCGGCAGCGCGGCCGGTCACCTCAGCGCCCTGCTCGCCGCGAAGGGGGCGGACGTCCTCGGCGTCGACGCCAGCGAGGGAATGGTCGCCATCGCCAGGGAGAAGTTCGGGGGCGTCGCTCGCTTCGAGACTGCGGACGTCTCTCGGCCGATGTCCTTTGTGGAGGATGCCTCGATCGACGTCATCACGGCGTCGCTGGTGCTGCATTACCTGAAGGACTGGGCGCCGGCGCTGGCGGAGTTCCGGCGGGTGCTCAAACCGGGCGGGCTCCTCGTGTTCTCGGTGCATCACCCCGGCGAGGACTGGCGCTGGTTCGGCAAGCGGAACTACTTCCAGCTCGAACTGCTGGAAGACGAGTTCCCGGCGGGGCAGAAGGTCCGGTTCTACCGGCGGCCGCTCAGCTGGACGTTCGACGCGGTGCGGGACGCCGGTTTCGCCGTCGACAGGCTGGTCGAGCCGATGCCGGTCGAGGCGATCGCCGAATCGGACCCGCGGTGGTACGCGAAGCTGCGGACCGAGCCGCGGTTCCTGTACTTCCGGACCGTCCGGGAGCCCCGCGTTTAGTCCTCCGAATGCGGCTCGCCCGGGACACCGGGCGCGTCGCGAAAGCCACTTTCGGGACATCAGACGTCGCGAAAGTGGCTTTCGCGACGTGGTCGCTGGGGCCTCAGACGTCGTCCGGTTTCGAGAGGTCCCGGATCAGCGAAACGATCTCCCGGCTCACCGGCCGCAGTACCCGCAGCCGCGAGAGCCCCACCAGTCGCGCGATCAGCGGGACCGTCCGTTCCACCAGGATCCGGCTGCGTTTCTGCCCGGCAGACCGGTCGTGGACCCAGAACAGCACGATGCCCATCTGGTACAGCCACAGCAGATCGGGCAGGTCGTCGCGCAGGTCCGGGTCGAGTTTGACGTCGGAGTCGGCGATGACGTCGCGCATCAAGCCGACGGAGGCGTCCCTGGCAGGCGAGGACTCCTCGCTGAACGGGCTCAGCGGCGAGTCCGGGTCGGCGGCGTTGACGAAGAGCTGCTTGCCGAAGCGGTGGTACGGCTCGGCGACGTCGAGCCAGGTGAGCAGGACGGTCCTGAGCCGGGCGCTGAAGTCCCGCTCACCTTCGATCGACTCGCGCGAGCTCGTCAGGTGCGCGTTGGCGATCTCGTCGTAGAAACCCTGGATCAGCTGGTCTTTCGAGGCGAAGTAGTAGTAGGCGTTCCCGACCGACACGCCCGCTTCGGCGGCGATGGCCCGCATGGTCGTGCGGTCGTAGCCGTTCTCGGCGAACAACCGCAACGCGGTCGCCACGATCAGTGACTTGGTTTCCTCACTCTTCGCCACCACTGCACGGTATCCGGTCAGGGCGCGGGGTGTGGAGCGGGCGCCGGGTAGCCGGGGTAGGGCGGTGGCACCGGCGCGGGCCGCGCGGCGGCGTGGTTGAGGTGCTTGCGCCGGATGCCGTTGAACACCAGCACGTTCCCGACGTGCATCACGCCGAGCACGAGCGCCACGGTGCCGACCTTGACCGACAGCATCTCGAAGACGTCGCGCGCGTCGAGGACGGTGTCGTCGCTGGTCAGGAACAGGGTCACGAAACCCAGGCTGACCAGATAGAACCCGACGACGAGCAGTTGGTTGACCGAATGCGCCAGCGCTTGTTCGTCCTGGAAGACGTCTTCCAGGAACGTCTTGCCGTGTCTGCTCAGCGTGCGGGCGACCAGCACGGTCAGGGGGACAGTGATGGCCAGGTAGAGCGCGTAGGCCACGACGACGGGTTGCATGGGGACCTCCTTTTGAACGTGTTCAAGAAGAACCGTAGCCCAGATTTTGAACGCGTTCAAGAGATGCTGTTCACCTGAAGCTCACCCGTACGGCCGCACGAAGTGCGTAAGGTCGCATCGAACTCTGGGAGGTAAGACCGTGAAACGCATCGCCGCCGTGCTCACATCGGGCGCCTTGCTGGCCGGGACGCTGCTGGCCGCCGCACCGGCGGAAGCCACCGTCGGGCAGAACATCCGCTTCGCGACGTACAACGCTTCGCTCAACCGCGGAGCCGCCGGCCAGCTGGTGACCGATCTGTCGCAGCCGGGCAACGCGCAGGCCGGTGAGGTCGCCGAGGTGATCCAGCGCAACCGGCCGGACGTGCTGCTGATCAACGAGTTCGACTACGTGCCCGGCAACCGCGCCGCGGACCTGTTCCGCGAGAACTACCTGAAGCGCGGCCAGAACGGCGCGGCGCCGATCGACTATCCGTACGCGTTCACCGCGCCGTCGAACACCGGCGTCGCGACCGGCTTCGACCTCGACCGCAACGGCCAGGTCGGCGGCGGCAACGACGCGCACGGCTTCGGCCTCTTCGAGGGCCAGTACGGCATGCTCGTGCTGTCCAAGTATCCGATCGACACCAAGAACGCGCGGACGTTCCAGAAGTTCCTCTGGAAGGACATGCCGGGCGCGCTGCTCCCGGACGACCCGGCAACCGCGGCGCCGAACGACTGGTACTCGCCGCAAGTGCTCGACGTGCTGCGCCTGTCGTCGAAGTCCCATTGGGACGTTCCGATCCGGGTCGGCCGCTCGACCGTGCACTTCCTGGCATCGCATCCGACGCCGCCCACCTTCGACGGCCCCGAAGACCGCAACGGCACCCGCAACCACGACGAGATCCGCTTCTGGGCGGACTACGTGACCCCTGGCAAGGGCCGCTACATCCACGACGACAACGGCCGCCGCGGCGGGCTGGGCGCGCACGAGAAGTTCGTCATCGCCGGCGACCAGAACTCCGACCCGCTCGACGGCGACAGCGTTCCCGGCGCCATCTCGCGCCTGCTGAACGCTCCGCGGGTCATCGAAACCCGGCCGGGCAGCGAAGGCGGCGTGCGGGCCGCGCAGGACCAGGCGGGCGCCAACATCGGCCAGAAGGGCGACCCGTACTTCGACACCGGCGACTTCAACGACAACGCGCCGGGCAACCTGCGGATCGACTACGTCCTGCCGTCGAAGGGCCTGTTCCCCTGGCGTGCGGAGGTCTTCTGGCCACTGCCCGATTCACCGCTGGCCCGGCTCAACGACGCTTCGGACCACCACCTGGTGCGCGTCGACGTGTTCGTCCCGCGCTGGTAGGCCTCAGCGGGCGGCGAGCAGCGCGGCGCCAGGGCCGGTGAGCGTGGCCAGCCCGGCGCTGCGCCCGCTCACCGCCAGGAGCAGGTCGGCGAGCGGGCCCCGGATCTCTTCGGTGCCCGCTCCGCCGGACCAGCCGGAGTCGGTGGCGATCAGCCTGAGGTCCCGGCAGCGTTTCTTGGCGCCCCAGAACGGGCTGACGAGAAGGTGTTCCAGCGCCGCGATCGACGGCTTCTCCGGCATCGGACGGTCGATGCCGAGCGGGCGGGCGACGTCCTGGCCGTGGATGAGGACGTCGGCGAGCGGGTCGACCGGTTTGGCGCCGGGCGAGCGGCGGGCCGATCCGGCGTCCTCGCGGATCTGGGCGACGAGCTCGGCCGGGGTGTACCGCGCGGCGTAGGCGATGGCCTGGTCGGTGTTCATCCGGTCCCAGTTCCCCTTGGCCTTCACGATGCCGACGAGGGTGTCCTTGAGCCGGTTCCTGGTGGTCTGCGCGAGATGCCCCGCCATCGCGTGGACCGTCCACTCCGTACACAGCGTCTTCGCCGACCAGTCCCGCTCGGCGAGGCTCTCCAGCAGATCCGCGAAGCTCAGTCGTTCGGCCTCGGTCCAGGCCAAGATCTCGCCGTCGCCCATCCTGCTCCTCTGCTCGGAGATGCACCTCGCCACCATGGAACCACAGCTGAACTAGCCTGAGGCCATGAAGATCGCGATTCTCGACGACTACCAGGAAGTGGCGCTCGGCTTCGGGGACTGGGGCTCCCTCGACGCGGAGATCGAGGTGTTCACGAAGCCGTTCGCGGACCCCGCCGAGGTGGTCGCCCGTCTCCGTGACTTCGAGGTCGTGGTCGCGATGCGCGAGCGCACCCGTTTCCCCGCCGAAGTCCTCGACCGGCTGCCCGCGCTCAAGCTGCTGGTGAGCACCGGCCACCGCAACGCCGCGATCGACGTGGCCGCCGCCCGGCGCAACGGCGTGGTCGTCTGTTCCACCGGGTACATCGCGGCGCCGGCGGCCGAGCACACCTGGGCGCTGATCCTCGCCGCCGCGCGGAACGTGCCGGTGGAGTCACGGAACATGCGCGAGGGCGGCTGGCAGACCACCGTCGGCACGATCCTGTCCGGCAAGACCCTCGGGCTGCTCGGGCTCGGCAGGCTCGGCGCGGGCGCGGCCAAGATCGGCCAGGCGTTCGGTATGGAGACCATCGCCTGGAGCCAGAACCTGACCCAGGAGAAGGCCGATCCCCACGGGGTGACGGCGGTGTCGAAGGATGAACTGTTCGCGCGCGCGGACGTGCTGTCGATCCACCTGGTGCTCGGCCGCCGCAGCCGCGGGCTGGTCGGCGCGCCCGAACTCGCCGCGATGAAACCGACGGCGATGCTGGTCAACACCTCGCGCGGACCGATCGTGGACGAGGCCGCGCTGGTGGACGCCTTGCGCCGCAAGGAGATCGCGGTCGCCGCGCTGGACGTGTACGACGTCGAGCCGCTGCCTTCGGAGCATCCGCTGCGGACGCTGGACAACGTCGTGCTCACCCCGCACATCGGCTACGTCACCCGGGAGGCCTACGAGATCTTCTACCGCGACGCGGTCGAGGACATCGCTGCCTTCCAGGCGGGTTCACCGATCCGGGTCATGGAGTGACGCCGCGCGTGGCGGGGTGTCGCGAAAGTGGCTTTCGCGACATGAGCAGCGGGGCGGGCGAATTCGCGGGAAGCCGAAACGCCGCTCACGACCCCAGCTCGGCCAGTACGGCGTCGGTGTAGGGCGGCCACACCTCGGCCGCCCACGGGCCGAAGGCGCGGTCGGTGAGCGCGACGCAGGCGGCGCCGGCGTCGGGATCGACCCAGAGGAACGTGCCGGACTGCCCGAAGTGGCCGAAGGTCCGCGGCGAGCTCGACGAACCGGTCCAATGTGGACTCTTCGCGCCGCGGATCTCGAAGCCGAGGCCCCAGTCGTTCGGCTTCTGGTGGCCGAAGCCGGGCAGGACGCCGGAAAGCCCGGGGAAGACCACGGAAGTCGCCTCGCGCACCGTTTCGGCGGCGATGAGCTTCGGTGCCTGCAGTTCGGCGGCGAACGCGACCAGGTCGTCCACAGTGGACTCGGCGCCCGAAGCGGGGGAGCCGGTCAGCTTGGTCGCCTTCATGCCCAGCGGCTGGAAAAGCGCCTCCGCCTGATAGTCGGCGAAGGGGATGCCGGAATGCTCGGTGAGCGCGTCGGCGAGCTGCTCGAACCCGGCGTTGGAGTACAGCCGCCGGTTGCCCGGCGCGGCCATCGGCTTGTGCTCGTTGAAGGCCAGGCCCGAGGTGTGCGCGAGCAGATGCCGGATCGTGGAGCCCTCCGGCCCGGCGGGGGTGTCGAGTTCGACGACGCCCTCTTCGATGGCGATCAACGCGGCGTAGGCGGTGAGCGGCTTGGTCACCGACGCGAGCTTGTACACCTTCGTCGTGTCGCCGTGCGTGCCCAGCACGTCACCGGCGGCGGTCACCACGGCCGTGGCGGCGTTGTCCACCGGCCACTGTTCGATTCCACGCACGCTTTCCATGCCCCACACCCTACGAAGCCCGGGCCGGTCGGGGCGGCCCGGGCTTCGCGGGATGGGGGATCAGGCGTCGAGGTCCGTCGCCACCAGCTCGGCGATGGCGTCGACGGCCGCCTCGGCCCCCTCACCCTCGGCACTGATGATGACCTCGTCGCCGAAACCGGCGGCGAGCGTCATCAGGTTCAGCACGCTGCCGGCCGCGACCGGGTCACCGCCCGCCTTGGCGATGTGCACCGCGACGGGCTGCGCCGCGGCCGCCTTGGCGACCGTCGCCGCGGGCCTGGCGTGCAGGCCCACCTTGCTGGCGACGGTGACGCGTTTCTCCGGCATGTTCTTTCCCTTTCGTGCCTTCGGTTCTACTGAGCTGAAACTACTTGACGGACTTCGCCGCGGTGGCTTCGAGATCGGCCTCGATCGCGTCGTCCTCGCGGCCGGGGGTCCGCAGGTTCCACTTCTTGATCACGAAACGGAAGATCACGTAGTAGATGACCGCGTAGGCGAGACCGATCGGGATGAGCAGCCAGACGTTGCCGCTCGCCGCCGGGAGACCGCTGTTGAGCGCGAAGTCGATCGCACCGGCCGAGAAGCCGAAGCCGAGGTGGATGTCGAGCGCGTTCACCAGTGCCAGCGAGGTACCGGTCAGGACCGCGTGGATCAGGTACAGCGGCCACGCGACGAACATGAACGAGAACTCGATCGGCTCGGTGATACCGGTCAGGAACGAGGTCAGCGCGCCGGCGATCATCACACCGCCGACGATCTTCTTCTGGCTGGGCTTCGCGCTCTGCCAGATCGCCAGCGCCGCGGCGGGGATGGCGAACATGAAGATCGGGAAGAACCCGGTCATGAAGGTGCCGCGGGTGGGGTCGCCCTCGAAGAACTTGGTGAGGTCACCGCCGTCGAAGATGAACCACACCGGCACGTTCAGCAGCTGGTGCAGACCGACCGGGATCAGCAACCGGTTCAGCACACCGTAGATACCGCCACCGACGACCGGTGCGCCGGTGACCGCCTCGCCCGCGGCCTGGATGCCTTCGTTGACCCAGTGGAAGACCAGGCCGAAGGGCACCGCGAGGAGCATCAGCGTCACGGCGGTGATGATCGGCACGAACCGGCGGCCGCCGAAGAAGGCCAGGTACGGCGGCAGCTTGATGCGGTAGAACTTCTGCCACAGCAAGGCGGTGACCAGGCCGACGATCACACCGGCCAGCACACTGTAGGACCACTTCATCGGGTTGAGCATCAGGCCGGCGGGCTTCTCGGGGTTCCAGCCCGGCAGCTCGGAGAACGGCGTGAACACCTGGAGGACGCTGGTGAACACGAAGAAGCCGACCACGGCGGCCAGTGCGGTCGCGCCGTCGCTCTTCCGGGCGAAGCCGACGGCGATACCCACCGCGAACAGGAGCGGCAGCCAGTTGAACAGCGAGTTGCCTGCCGCGCCGAGGACTTCGGCGACCTTGTCCCAGCCGAGGCCGTCCTTGCCGAGCAGGTCGGGCTGACCGAACCTGTTCAGGAGCGCGGCGGCGGGCAGGGCGGCGATGGGGAGCATGAGGCTGCGGCCGAAGCGCTGAAGCCCGGCCAGTCCCTTGCCCTTGCCCTTCGCCCCCTCCGCGGTGGTGGAGCTCATCGGGTACCTCCGTAGTGAGGATGATGACCGGAATCCGGGGTGTTCCGGTCCAGCTGCATGGTGACCTGGTAGTGATCGCCCCGGTACCAGGAAGTCATGTCTTCGATCGGTTCCCCGTTGACGCTGGAGACCCGGCGGAAGACAAGGAGCGGACTGCCGGCGCGCATGCCGAGCAGGCGTGCCGTTTCGCGGTCCGCGGATTCGGCCCAGACCGTCTGCCACGCGTGATCCGGGCGCAGGTCGTACGACTGGGCGAGTTGGACGTACAACGATCGGGTGAGATCGAGGTCGAGCAGACCGGGCATCCGGCCGGCGTGATACCAGCCGCGTTCGACCGCCAGCGGCACCCCGTCGGCGCGGCGGAGCCGGACGATGCGGTGCGCCGGGGTCCCGGCGGCCAGGCCGAGCGCGTGCGCCGAGGGCGCGGGTGGGACCTCGGTGGAGGTCTTGACGACCTCCGTGGTCGGGGTCATCCCGCGACGGCGCATGTCCTCGGTGAAGGACATCAGGTAGAGCTGCAGTTCCATCCGCCTCGCGGCGGTGAACGTCCCCTTGCCGCGCACCCGCGACAAGAGCCCTTCTTCGACCAGCTTGCCGATCGCCGAACGGACCGTGAGCCTCGACACCTGGTAGGTCTCGGCGAGGTCACGTTCCGAGGGGATGGGTGAGCCGGGGGGTAGCTCACGCTCCACCGTGCGGCGCAGAATCTCCCGCAGCTGGGCGTGCTTGGGCGTCGGTCCGTTGATCACACGGTCGGACGGCGGCAGCTGCGCCGAAGCGCTCATGACGGTCACCGTCCTTTCGGGGCGGTCGGTCGGGGAACCCGTACTCGCATCTGGTCCGGAAGATTGGTACGTTCCGGTCTAGACCAATGATCCGATGGGGCAGGATGCTCCGTCGCACGAGCGGGTGTCAACCACCGTTACGCGTTCGTGGCCAGGGATCACGTGCGAGTCGGCGAACGGCGTAGTACAGCTGGTTCGCATGTGGGAAACCGACAGGGAACAGGGAGACCGCGATGGCGGATGACAGGGCGGAAAAGATCCTCGCGGGGCTCGGCGGTGCCGAGAACGTCATCGAGGTCGAGGGGTGCATCACCCGGCTCCGTTGTGAGCTCGAAGACATGAGCCTGCTCGACGAAGCGGCGCTGAAGGCCGCCGGCGCGATGGGCGTCGTGCGCATGGGGGCCGGTGTCCAGGTCATCGTGGGCCCCGAGGCCGACAACATCGCCAGCGAGATCGAGGATCTGCTGTGAGTCTCGAAATCCTCAGCCCGGTGAGCGGGAAGACGACCGCCATGACCGAAGTGCCCGACCCGGTCTTCGCGCAGGCGATGGTCGGCCCCGGCATCGCGGTCCTGCCGTCGGGCGGACGCCAGGACGCGGTCGCCCCGGTGGACGGGACGGTCGTGACCCTGCACCCGCACGCGTTCGTGGTGGCCACCGAGGACGGCCGCGGCGTGCTGGTCCACCTGGGGATCGACACGGTGAAGCAGAAGGGCGAGGGGTTCACCCTCCACGTCGTCAAGGGCGAGGCCGTCCGCGCCGGGCAGCCGGTGGTCGGCTGGGACCCCGACGCGGTCAAGGCCGCGGGCTACTCGCCGATCGTGCCCGTGGTGGCGCTGGACGCGAAGGCGGAAGTCCTGTCCGGGCTGATCACCGGTGGCGACGTCGAGGCCGGCGACCCGATTTTCACCTGGGACAGCTGAAAGCTTGCCGAAAGGGTCCCTTTAGGACGGAATCCCGTCCTAAAGGGACCCTTTCCGCGTTTTCTCAGGCCGTGACGACCTGGCCGTTCGTGACCTTGACCGCGATCGAGGGCAGCGGCTGGTCCGCCGGTCCCTTTTTGACCGCGCCGGTCGTGGCGTCGAAGATCGAGTTGTGGCAGGGACATTTCAGCTCCGCGCCCTCGGGCACGACCGCGCATCCCTGGTGCGTGCAGATCGCGCTGAACGCGGCCGCCGTGTCTTCGGCGGTCCTGGTGACGATGACGTCCTTGCCGTCGGCGGTCTTGGCGGCCTTCGCCTTGCCGACCTCGATGTCGGAGAGCGCGGTCAGGGTCTCACCCGGCGCGGCGGCGGGCGGTGCGGCGGTCGAACCGGACGGCGGAGCGCTGTCGCTTCCGCAGGCCGTGAGGGCCACGGCACCGACGGCCGCGCCGGCGACGGCGGCCCCGGTGGTCAGGACGGTGCGGCGGGAGTGGAGTTCGGCAGTCATGTCCCTACACACGGTCCGGACGGCCATCCGGTTCACTTTCGGCGGCCATCGGGTGCGAAAGTGAACCACGAGGCCCGTTTTTCCGTGTTCAAAGGCATAGGGGAACCGAACACGCGGAAAAGAGAGACGGACATGATCCGGTGGTTGTTGCGGGCGGTGGTGGCGGCGGGCCTCCTCGGCTCGGCGTGGGTGCATTACGTCGTATGGCAGGACTGGGCGTCGGAAACGGAGGTGGTCGGTCCGCTCTTCCTGGTGAACGTGGTGGCGGGCGTGGTCATCGCGGTCGCCGTCCTGGTCTGGCACCACTGGCTGCCCGCGCTCGCGGCGATCGGCTTCGGCTTGGCGACGCTGGGCGCGTACGTGCTCTCGCTGACCACAGGATTCTTCGGCGTCTCGGAGCGCTTTACCACCCAGGCCGAACTGTGGGGCCTGATCACCGAAGTGGCTTGCGTGGTCTTCGCGCTCCCGCTGCTCCTGAACCGGGAAAGCACGGATCGGTGAAGGAATACGCGGAGGACCGGCTGATGCGTGCTTTGCACGACGAGCACGCGGCGGCACTGTGGTCCTACGCGCTGCACCTCACCAGCGGCGACCGGGTCCGCGCGGAGGACGTCGTCCAGGAGACGCTGCTGCGGGCCTGGCGCAACGCCAAGGTGCTGGACCAGTCCGAAGGGGCGGCGCGGGGCTGGCTGTTCACCGTGGCGCGACGGATCGCCATCGACGACTGGCGCGCCTCCGAGGCCCATCCCGAGGTGGTGACCGGCCAACCGCCCGAAACGGCGGTCACCGACGGCACCGAACGGGCCGTCCAGGGCTGGCTGGTCGCCGAAGCCCTCGGCGAACTGTCGCCGAGACATCGGGACGTCCTCGTCCTGTGCTATTTCCACGGTTACTCCGTCGCCGACGCCGCGAAACGGCTGGGTGTGGCCGAAGGGACGATCAAGTCGCGGACGCACTACGCGTTGCGGGCGCTGCGGCTGATATTGGAGGAAAGAGGGGTGACTCAATGACCGACCCCTTCGCCACCTACGACGCGGCCTACGTGCTCGGGGCGTTGTCCCCGGAAGACCGGTCCGCCTACGAGAAGCACTTGCGCGTCTGTGATCGGTGCGCGGAATCCGTGCGCGACCTGGCCGGGATCCCTGGACTGCTCGCCCAGGCAGGTGCCCCGGCACTGCTGGAAGACCCCTCGCCGGATCTGTTGCCGACCGTGCTCAAACGGGTCCGCCGGGGAAGGCGGATCCAGCGGGCCATCACCACGACCGCGGCCGGGGCGGCCGTCGCCGCCGGTGTCGCGCTCGTGGTCGTCCTGACCGGTCCGGTCGCGGCGGCGGGTGACCCGATGACTCCACTCGGCGACTACCCGGTGACCGCCGAAGTCGCCATGTCCGCCACGGAGACCGGCACGAAGGTCGACATGACCTGCAGTTACGGCGGCAACCGCGCCGGGGACTACATCCTGGTCGCCGTCGGCGCCGACGGCGGCACCAGCGAGCTGGCGTCCTGGCGCGCGATGCCCAAGGACACCGCGCATATCGTGGTCGGCACCGCGATGCGCACCGGGGACATCAAGGCGCTGGAGATCCGCACGCCGTCGGGTCTCCCGCTGCTGCGGATGAATCCTTGATCCCGGTGTCATGACAGGTCTTCGGTGCCGGACGCGGCGCGGATTGGAGCCGGTTTCGGGCGCGATGTCTGAGGTCGCGAAAGCCACTTTCGGGACATCGGACGTCGCGAAAGTGGCTTTCGCGACGTGCCTGGGCCATGGGCTCGCGAAAGCCACAGCTGCGGCGTGGGTAGGCCTGCTCGCGACCTTCCGACCTCCGCTGCCGTTGCGAAAGCCACGTTCGCAACCTTCAACGCTGCGAACGTGGCTTTCGCGACGTGCCCACCTTTGCCTTGCCCAAGAAAGACCCCGATCCTCAAGACGCCGCCTCCTGCGGGTGCCGAAGGGAGCTTTCCCCGCATGTCACGCGACGAAAGCTCCCTTCACCGCATGAGACGCGTGGTGAAAGCTCCCTTCACCGCATGAGACGCGGTGAAAGGCCCCTTCAGCCCCACTGCCGCGCGCCTGGGTCCCTGCCGCCCTGCCTGCCCGTAAGTGAACGGTCCGTTCGTGACTGCAGCCCCACCGCCGCGCGCCCGACTCCCTTCACTGCCCCGTAGGTGAACGGTCCGTTCACGACTTCCGCACCCCCGCCCGACCTGCCGAAGGTGCGTGAAAGTACCTGTCACGAAAAGAAATCCTTGCCTCACCGAGAGCGACGGGCGCACTCTTGATCTTGTGTTCATGCCGATCGCCTTCGCGGTGGCGGGCGCCGGATCGGCGCTCGCCACGCGCTCCTGCCTGCGCCGGGCGGGAGCGCCGGTCACGGTATGGGCGGCCGCCATCGCCGCGGCGGCGCTCGTCGCGGTCTACCTCAAGTACCAGTCGGGAGCCTGGCCGTCGTGGTGGCTCGCGGTCCCGGCCGTGCTGACCGTCTTCGCCGTCCCGCTGGCGCTCGCCGACCTGAAGTACCGCCGCCTGCCCGACGTCCTGACCCTGCCCGCGTACCCGGCACTGGCCGCCGCCCTCGCGATCGCCACGCACGGGGGAGGGGCGGCCATCGCGTGGCGGGCCGTGCTCGGCGCGCTGGTGTTCGGCGGGGCGCACGCGCTCGTCCACGCGTTGTCGCCGCGCTCGCTCGGCGCCGGGGACGTGAAGCTCGCGGGCAGCTTGGGAGCGGTCCTGGCCGCGACGGGCTGGCCGTCGGTCGTGCTCGGCGCCGTCGCCGCCGCGTTGCTGAGCGTGGCGCTCGCGGTGGGCGGGCCCCGGCATCCCACGGTGCCGCACGGGCCGGGTCTCCTGGTCGCGGCGTGGGCGCTCGCCGTCTTCGCCGGACCCGGTCCGGGATAGCCCGGCCTGTCCCGGGACAGAGAGGAGGTTGTGACAGGATCTGTCAGGTGTTGCGCTGGATAACCGCAGGGGAATCGCACGGACCCGCCCTCGCCGCCATCCTGGAAGGGATGCCCGCCGGGGTCGAGGTCACCACCGCCGAAGTGGGCGAGCAGCTCGCGCGCCGGAGGCTCGGCTTCGGCCGTAGCCCCCGGATGGGCTTCGAGACCGACCACATCGAGTTCACCGGCGGCGTCCGGCACGGGCTCACCCAGGGTGGCCCCGTCGCGGTCCAGATCGAGAACGCCGAGTGGCCCAAGTGGGAGAAGGTCATGTCGGCCGATCCCGTGCCCGCCGAGGAGCTGGAAGGCCTCGCGCGCAACGAGCCGCTGACACGTCCTCGGCCCGGCCACGCGGACCTGCCCGGGATGCAGAAGTACGGCTTCCCGGAGGCCCGTCCGGTGCTGGAGCGCGCGAGTGCCCGCGAGACGGCGTCCCGCACGGCGCTCGGCACGGTGGCCCGCGCCTACCTCAAGCAGCTGCTCGGGGTCGAGATCCTCAGCCATGTCATCTCCATCGGCGGCGCCTCGGCGCCCGAGGGCCCGTTGCCGGTGCCCTCGGACCTGCCCGCCATCGACGAGAGCCCCGTCCGCGCCTTCGGCCAGGAGGGGACCGACGCGATGGTCGCCGAGGTCGACGCCGTGCGGAAGGCGGGTGACACCGTCGGTGGCGTGATCGAGGTGATCGCCTACGGTCTGCCGCCGGGCCTCGGCTCGCACGTCCACTGGGACCGCAGGCTCGACGCCCGTCTCGCCGGCGCGCTCATGGGTGTCCAGGCGATGAAGGGCGTGGAGGTCGGCGACGGCTTCACCACGGCCAAGCGCTGGGGCAGCCAGGCCCACGACGAGATCGACCGCGGCACCGGCCCGGTCGGGGTGACCCGCCGGTCCAACCGCGCGGGCGGCCTCGAAGGCGGCATCACCAACGGCGAGCCGCTGCGCGTGCGCGTCGCCATGAAGCCGATCTCGACCGTCCCCAAAGCACTGTCCACTGTGGATGTCACCACCGGCGAACCCGCGGTGGCCATCCACCAGCGTTCCGACGTCTGCGCGGTCCCCCGTGCCGGGGTCGTGCTGGAGTCGGTGGTCGCGCTGGTGCTCGCGGACGCCGCGCTGGAGAAGTTCGGCGGCGACTCGCTGGCCGAGGGCAAGCGCAACGCCGAGTCCTACCTGAAGGCGCTCGAGGAGCGCTGGTGACTCCTCGCGCGGTGATCATCGGGCCGCCGGGTTCGGGCAAGAGCACGGTCGGCCCGGCACTCGCCGCCCGGCTCGGTCTCGCCTTCCGCGACAGCGACGACGACATCGTCGCGAGCGCGGGCAAGCCCATCACCGACATCTTCGCCGAGGAGGGCGAGCCCGCCTTCCGCGCGCTGGAGGAGGAGATGGTCGCGAAGGCGCTGGCCGAACACGAAGGCGTCCTCTCGCTGGGCGGGGGAGCGCCGATCACGCCGGGCACCCGCGAACGCCTCGCCGGGCACACCGTGATCTTCCTCAACGTCGGGATGGCCGCGGGCGTCCAGCGCGCCGGCCTCTCGACCGCGCGCCCGCTGCTGGCCGGGGTGAACCCCCGAGCCACCTACAAGGCGCTCCTCGACGCGCGCCTGCCGGTGTACCGCGAGGTGGCCACGTTCGAGATCGACACCGACCACCTGACCGCCGACGAGGTCGTCGAGGCCGCCGTCATCGGGCTGAACGAGATCAGCAAGGACCGAGCATGAAACGCACCACCGCCGGCGTACTGCTCGCCATCGTGGCCATGACCATGACCGCGTGCAGTGAGGAGAAGCAGCCCGCGGGCGCGGACGTCGTCCAGACCTCCGCCGCGCGGCAGACCGGTTCCGCCGCTCCGGAAGCGGACGTCGCGGCCGACGTCAAGGTCACCAAATGCGACGCCGGCAGCTACACCCCGAAGATCACCATCGAGGTCACCAACAGCACCGCGGAAGACGCGCGGTACGCCGTCACCATCGCGATCAAGGACGCCGAGGGCAAGGCGTCCGGTGAGGCGTTGTTCGCGAAGAACCGGATGACTCCCGGCCAGAAGGTGACCGAAGAGATCCCGGGGGACACCCCGGTCAAGGGCAACATCACCTGCGAGGTCGCGAGGGCCAAGCGGCTTCCGCCGAAGTGAGGGGAACGATGACCGAGCCGGTCCGCATCACCGTCAACACCGCCAAGCCGTACGACGTCGTCATCGGCCGCGGCCTGCTCGGCGAGCTCACCGAGCAGCTCGCCGACGCCTCCAAGGTCGCGCTGATCCACCCGCCGACGCTGACGACCACCGCCGAGGCCATCCGCGACGAGCTGGCCCAGGCCGGGATCGACGCGCACCGGGTCGAGATCCCCGACGCCGAGGACGGCAAGGCGCTCACCGTCGCCAGCTTCTGCTGGGAGGTACTCGGCCGCATGGGCCTCGACCGCCAGGGCGTGGTCGTCGGGCTCGGCGGCGGGGCCGTCACCGACCTGGCCGGGTTCGTCGCCGCCACCTGGATGCGCGGCGTCCGCCTGGTCAACGTGCCCACCACGCTGCTGGGCATGGTCGACGCCTCCCTCGGCGGGAAGACCGGCATCAACACCGAGGCAGGCAAGAACCTCGTCGGCGTCTTCCACGAGCCGAGCGCGGTCCTCGTCGACCTCGCGACGCTGGAAACGTTGCCCCCCAACGAACTCGTCGCCGGAATGGCCGAAGTGGTCAAGGCTGGGTTCATCGCCGACCCGCGGATCGTCGAACTCGTCGAACAGGATCCCGCCGCTGCGCTGGACACCACCGGCGAGGTCCTCGGCGAGCTGGTCCGCCGCTCGATCCAGGTCAAGGCCGACGTCGTCGCCGCCGACCTGCGCGAGTCGGACCTGCGCGAGATCCTCAACTACGGCCACACGCTCGCCCACGCCATCGAGCGCCGCGAGCGCTACCGGTGGCGCCACGGCGCGGCGGTCAGCGTCGGCCTGGTGTTCGCCGCCGAACTCGCGCGTCTGGCGGGCCGTCTCGACGACGCGACCGCCGAGCGGCACTCGAAGGTGCTCAAGCTGCTGGGTCTGCCGACCACCTACGACCCGGACGCGCTCCCGCAGCTGCTGGAGACGATGAAGGGCGACAAGAAGACCCGTTCGGGCGTGCTGCGCTTCGTCGTCCTCGACGGGCTCGCCAAACCCGGCAGGCTGGAGGGCCCGGACCCGTCGCTGCTCGCCGCCGCGTACTCGGTGGTGGCCGGTGAGGCTCCGAAGCCCGGCGGGAGTGTGCTGCTGTGAAGGTGCTCGTCCTCAACGGCCCCAATCTCGGCAGGCTCGGCCTGCGCGAGCCAGGGATCTACGGTTCGGCCACGCACGCGGATCTGGTCTCCACCTGCGTCGAAACCGGCAAGGAACTGGGGATCGACGTCGAGGTCCGGCAGACCGATCACGAGGGCGAGATGGTCGGCTGGCTGCACGAGGCCGCCGACGCGGGGTGGCCGGTGGTGCTCAACGCCGCCGCGTGGACGCACTACTCGATCGCGGTCCGCGACGCCGCCGCCCAGCTCAAGGCGCCGCTGATCGAGCTGCACATCTCCAACGTGCACAAACGTGAGCAGTTCCGGCACCACAGCGTGCTGTCGGATATCGCCACCGCCGTGATCGCCGGGCTCGGGGTCGACGGGTACCCGCTCGCCCTGCGCTGGATGGCCGCGAACGCGGCATGAACAACCCTCCCACGCTCGAGACCGCGAGACTGCGGTTGCGCGCGCTGACGGAGGCCGACACCGAGGCGATCGTCAAGCTCTTCGCCGATCCGGAGATGAGCGCGCATTTCGCGGTGCCGCTCACCGAGCCGGACCGCGTCCGCGAAATGGTCGGCCGGAGGCTGTCCTACGACGGCCCGGCGGGCATGGGGCACTGGGCGATCGAACGCGACGGCGAGGTGATCGGCCTCGCGTATCTGCGGCCCTCGCAGGAGCTGCCCGGTGACGTGCCGGAGATCGGCTATTACCTTTCGCGCGCGCACGGCGGGCAGGGCCTGGCGACCGAGGCCGCGAAGGCCCTGCTGGAGCACGGGCTCGTCGGGCTCGGCCTGTCGTCGGTGTGGGCGCTGGTCGGCGAGTCCAATGTGGCCAGTCAGAACCTGGTGCGGCGCTTGGGTTTCCTCGACGTCGGCGGTGGCGACCACTACGGCAGCGGGCCGCATCGGGTGTTCGTCGCGCTGCCTTCGGACCACGGCCGTGCGCATCACATCGAGCTGTGGGTCCCCGATCTCGGCCGCGCGGAGGAGAGCTGGGGCTGGCTGCTCGGCGAACTCGGCTGGCGGGAGTTCCAGCGCTGGCCCGCCGGGGTCAGCTGGAAACACGGAGCGACCTATCTCGTCGTCGAGCGTTCTCCCGCGCTCAGCGGCGAAAAGCACGAGCGCACCGCCCCGGGCCTGAACCATCTCGCCCTGCACGTCGGGTCCCGCGAACGGGTGAACGAGCTGGCCGCGAAGGCCCTCGAACACGGCTGGTCGCCGATGTTCGCGGACAAGTATCCGTATGCGGGCGGTGATCACCACTACGCCGCCTACCTCGAAAACGCCGACGGCTTCGAAGTGGAATTGGTCGCCCTCCCGGGTACTGACGTCACTCGACAGGGTTAAGCCTCGCTACACTCGGCCATCATGCGCCTTTTTCGTGGGGGTCGGCGACCCGCCCGTGCCGTGGTGGCCCTCTTCGCGGCCGGCGCGGTCCTCGTGGCGTGCAGCGACGGCACGGTGCAGTCCCAGGCCGACGGCAAGGGCGGCGGGATCGGCGGAGCCCAGCAGGCGCCCAAGGAAAAGCCGCGCCCGATGAACGTCGAGCTCGTGACGAGCGATCCGCGGGCCAGTGGCGGTGTGGTGGCCGCGGGCGATCAGGACGCGGTCTACAACTACAGCCCGACCGTGATGCGGGACGGCGGCAAACTCAAGATGTGGTGGTGCAGCCAGTACGGCAGCGCCCAGCCGCCCGGCGACGACGTCCTCTACGCGCAGTCGCCCTCGCTCGACGGTCCCTTCACCGGACCGTCCGGCGGCGGCCCGGCGGCGGTGTTCTCGGGCGCGCCCGGCGGTTTCGACGGCATGCACACCTGCGATCCGTCGGTGATCAAGGTCGGCTCGACCTACTACATGTATTACACCGGCGCGGCGGGCGATCACGCGCTCGGGAACTCGATCGGCCTCGCGACCAGCCCCGACGGGCTCAGCTGGACGCGGGCGGCCGGCGGGAAACCGATCATCGGGCCGTCGCACGACGTGCACCGCGACAACGTCTACGGCGCTGGCCAGCCCTCGGCGGTGTACCTCGACGGCTGGTTCTACGTGCTCTTCACCGACACCACCGCGAAGGGTGCCGGATGGAACGGCGCCGGGCAGTTCCTGCTCCGCGCCAGAGACGCGGCGTTCACCCGGAACGTGGAAACGCTGGGGGAGCGGGGCTTCCTCGCCAAACCCAGCACGAACTCGCCGCGCACCCGTTCGCTGGTCGACGGATTCAGCACCGACCTGATGTGGGTCGGTTCGCTCGACGCCTTCGTGATCGCGCACGAGACCGACAAGGGCACCACGCTCACGTTCTGGACCAGGGACTTCACGGCGCAGCCGTACCGGCCGGCGCTCATCCCCGGCGCGTGGAAGGAAGGCCCGGGGCTGGTCCGGCGGCCTGACGGCCACGCGCCGCTGTCCTCGGGCGACGTCTGCGACCGGGTCCCGTTCGACGTCGTCCGCGCCACGATCATCGGCGGCGCGGCGGCGCCGACCGACCTCAAGCACTTCGGCCTGGACGTCCGCGGTTCGCGGGCGTGCGAGAACGAGGCCCGGATCAGGACCTCGTTCGAGGGCGTCGCGATGCCGTCGCCGCAGCGGACCATCGACCTGGTTGCCGACGGCGCCCTGGTGCGGATCGACCGGCGCTCGGTGGCGGCGGCGCTCGCGGGCGAGGTGCTGAACCAGCGGCTCAAGGCCGTCGACAACCTGCCGACGGCGGCGCGGTTGAGCGCCGGGGCGAGGGTGGTGCACGCGCCGGGCCGAGGGTTCGGCGTGGTGCTCGACGGCAAGCTCTTCGCGCTGCCGGACGGCGGGGCGGCGGCCCTGAACGACTCGGCCGTCGAGAAGATCGCCGATCAGGCCTGGGACGGCTTCCCGGTGGGTTTCTCGCTCGCGGGCTGATCGGCCTTGGTGATGCGGCCGCCGACGAACAGGCCGAGCCCGGCCGGGATGAGCACCAGCAGGGCCGAGAAGGCGGCGCCGCCGGTGAGCGCGCCGCCGAGCTCCGAAACGCCGGTCTGATCGACGAACACCGCGCGGCCGATCACGTACAGCACGCCCGAGACCGGACCGGCGATCAGCGCCGCGATGAACCAGTTCTTGCCGCGTTCGGGTTTGCCCTGCCAGGCGTCCGCGGCGCCCCAGCCCGCGGCCGCGCCGACCAGGACGGCGAGGGTGAGGGCGGTGACGAGGGTCTTGTCGGTGGGGTTGAAGACCTCGTACTTGGCCAGCACGGTGACGGCCGCGCCGTGCAGCAGCGCCATCACGAGTCCACGAGTCAGCCACGGTGCCATTGGGGGAGTTTAACTCGCCAGTAGCGACTGTCACGTCGCACGCCGATGGTGATGCTTCGGCCACCTGCCAACGGGACCGACGAGGGACCGGCGAACTGTCTTCCCGGAAGCGCGCCAGCGCGACGAGAAGACTTCACCGTCGCGCGCTTCTTTCGGGCCGAAGGCCCACGGAAACGGATTGCGGGGCGCCCTTCACGACCACGTGAGCCGCAAGCGGGTCCAGCGCCCTGCGAGACGTTTCCGTCAGCGCGCGACATAATAAACCAGTGCGTGAATACTTCTCTCGCCGCCGCGCGGCGCTGCGTTCCCTGCTGGCCGACTCCGGCGTGGACGCGCTGCTGGTCACGGACCTGCTCAACATCAGGTACCTGACCGGCTTCACCGGGTCCAACGCCGCTCTCCTCGTCCACGGGAGCGGCGACGACAAGACGATCTTCTGCACCGACGGGCGCTACACGGTCCAGTCGGCCACGGAGGTGCCCGACCTCGAACGAGTGCTGGACCGCGCGAGCGCGGCGAAGCTCGCCGACCTGGCGGCCGAGAAGCACTTCGGCAAGACCGGGTTCGAGAGCCAGCACGTCAGCGTCGAGCAGCACGAAGACCTCAAGGTCCGCTTCGACCGGGTCGAGCTGGTCCGGACGCCAGGCCTCGTCGAGCAGCTGCGGCTGGTCAAGGACGAGCAGGAGATCGAGGCGCTGCGCCAGGCGTGCGCGGCGGCCGACCGGGCGCTGGAGGACCTGGTGTCCGCCGGCGGGCTCCGGCCGGGCCGCACCGAGCTGGACGTCGCCCGCGACCTCGAGAACCGCATGCTCGGCCACGGATCGACCGGGCCGTCCTTCGACACGATCGTCGCGGCGGGCGCCAACTCCGCGATCCCGCACCACCGGCCCACCTCGGCCGTGCTCGCGACCGGCGACTTCGTCAAGATCGACTTCGGCGCCACGGTCGACGGCTACCACTCCGACATGACCCGCACGTTCGTCCTCGGCAAGCCCGCGGCCTGGCAGGAGGAGATCTACGAGCTGGTCCAGCGCGCGCAGGCGGCGGGCTGTGACGCCGTCCTCCCCGGCGCCGAAGTGTCCGAAGTGGACAAGGCGGCCCGTGGCGTGATCGTCGGCGCGGGGCGCGGCGAGGAGTTCGGCCACGGTCTCGGCCACGGCGTCGGGCTGCAGGTGCACGAGGCGCCCAGCCTGGCCGCGACCGGCGTCGGTACACTGTCCGCCGGTATGGCCGTCACCGTCGAACCTGGTGTGTATCTGCCCGGACGCGGAGGCGTGCGCATCGAGGACACGCTGGTCGTGCGGGAAGGTACGCCCGAACTCCTCACGCTGAGCACCAAGGAACTCGTGGTCGTCTGACGGCGGCCCGGAAGATCGACACAGGAGACTGCACACTCGTGGCCACCACCAACGACCTGAAGAACGGGCTCGTCCTCAACCTCGACGGCCAGCTCTGGACCGTCACCGCGTTCCAGCACGTCAAGCCGGGCAAGGGCGGCGCGTTCGTCCGCACGACGCTCAAGCACGTGCTGACCGGCAAGGTCGTCGACAAGACCTTCAACGCGGGCACGAAGGTCGATACGGCCACCGTCGACCGCCGCAACATGACCTACCTGTACAAGGAGGGTCAGGACTTCGTGTTCATGGACGCGGAGACCTACGACCAGATCACCGTGCTGAACGAGACCGTCGGCGACAACGCGAACTACCTCCTCGAGAACACCGAGGTCCAGGTCGCCGTGCACGAGGGTGTCCCGCTGTACATCGAGCTGCCGACCTCGGTCGAGCTCGTCGTCCAGCACACCGACCCCGGCCTGCAGGGCGACCGCTCCACCGGTGGCACGAAACCCGCCACCCTGGAGACCGGCGCCGAGATCCAGGTGCCGCTGTTCCTCACCACCGGCGAGAAGATCAAGGTCGACACCCGTGACGGCCGCTACCTGGGCCGCGTCTCCAGCTGATGGCAGGCTCAGACAAGTCCGGCAAGTCCCCGAACCGCGGCGGGCCGATCAGCCGTCGCCAGGCCCGTAAGCGGGCCGTCGAGATGATGTACGAAGCCGCCCAGCGCGGTGCCGACGCGGTGACGCTGCTGGCGGACCGGGTCGGTTCGGTCGAGGTCGACCCGATCGCGGACTACACGATCTCGCTGGTCGAGGGTGTCACCGGCCGCAAGACCCAGATCGACGAGCTGCTCTCCGAGCACGCTCAGGGCTGGACGCTGGACCGGATGCCGCCGGTGGACCTGGCGGTGCTCCGGATCGGCGTCTACGAACTGCTGTGGGCCGAGGACGTGCCGGACCCGGTCGCCATCGACGAGGCCGTCGGGCTGGCGAAGGAGCTGTCGACCGACGACTCGCCGCGCTTCGTGAACGGCGTGCTCGGCCGCATCGGCACCATCGCCGACCGCCTGCGCGCGGTCCTCTAGAAGACGTACTGCGACGGGCCGTGTCCTCTTCCGAGGGCACGGCCCGTTCTCGTGCTCGGTGGTGCCGGTTGGCGTTTCCGGTCCCCCCGGACCGAAAACGTCGCCATCTCTAGTCCTCTTTGGACGGTCGAGCCTCTGGCGGCAGCACACCCCAGTCGATCAGCTGCTCGGTGAGCTCGCCGGGGGTCATGTCGTAGATGATCGCCAGCGAACGCAGGTCCTCGGTGCGGATGGAGAGCACCTTGCCGTTGTAGTCGCCGCGCTGGCTCTGGATGGTGGCGGCGTAGCGGGCGAGCGGCCCGACCTTCTCCGCCGGGAGCTGCTGGAGACGCTCCAGGTTGATGACGATCTTCGTGGCGGGTTCCGCGCCCGACGGCACCCGGCCCTCCGGCAGCAGCTCGACCACCGGGACCCCGTAGAAATCGGCCAGCTCGGCGAGCTTCTGCACGGTGACGGCGCGGTCCCCGCGCTCGTACGAACCGACGACGACGGCCTTCCAGCGGCCTCCGGACTTCTGCTCGACCCCGTGCAGGGACAGGCCCTGCTGCTGGCGGATCCCGCGGAGCTTGGCCCCGAGCGCCTTGGCGTAATCGCCCATCTGGTGGTTCTCCGTTTCCTCACCCCCAACCGGTCGAGGGTGACCGATCCAGGGGACTCCTAGAGTCGAATACTCAGAGTAATGGTTACGCATAGTTGTCACCAGGTCAAGCGGGTGCTTTCGAGAGGCCTTCGTCACCTGGGGCGCGCCACTCGTAAGAATGAGCCCCCGCTCCTGCTAGTGTCGGTTCGATTTCCTCGCCAAGCAGGAAGTCGACGTCCTTTAAGGACCCGTCCAGAGAGGCGGGGAAGGAGGTCCGCCTTTGTCGTCACGCCCGCGTGGCGCGGCGGAACCGGCGGGAGAGCGCGAGCTGCTCTCGTCCGGCGATGTCGCGCGCACGATCGCCCGAATGGCCCACCAGGTCATCGAGAAGACCGCTCTCGGTGCCGGTGGCTCGACTCCGCCCGTGTTGCTGGGCATCCCCACCCGGGGGACTCCGCTCGCCCTGCGGCTCGCGGACAAGATCGCCGAGTTCTCCGGCATCCGTCCGCCGACCGGCGCGCTGGACATCACGCTCTACCGTGATGATCTCCGCCGCCGCCCGCCCCGCGCGCTCGAACATTCGCAGCTGCCGCCGACCGGTATCGACGACGCGGTGGTGATCCTGGTCGACGACGTGCTGTTCTCCGGCCGCACCATCCGCGCCGCCCTCGACGCCCTGCGCGACCACGGCCGCCCGCGCGCGGTCCAGCTGGCCGTGCTGGTCGACCGCGGCCACCGCGAACTGCCGATCCGCGCCGACTACGTGGGCAAGAACGTGCCCACCTCGCGCGCCGAGGGGATCGAGGTCCTCCTGTCCGAAGTGGACGGACGGGACTCGGTTCTGCTTCGCGCGCAACCAGAAGGAGACCGATCGTGAAGCACCTGCTCGCCACCGACGGGCTCGACCCGGCGCTCGCGACAGCCGTGCTGGACACCGCCGAAGAGCTCAAGCACACCTTGCTGGGCCGCGAGGTCCGCAAACTGCCGACCTTGCGCGGCCGCACCGTCATCACGCTGTTCTACGAGAACTCGACCCGCACGCGCGTCTCGTTCGAGATCGCGGGGAAATGGATGAGCGCCGACGTGATCAACGTCTCCGCGTCCAGTTCCTCGGTCAACAAGGGCGAATCCCTGCGGGACACCGCGCTGACGCTGGCCGCGGCCGGCGCCGACTGCGTGATCATCCGGCATCCCGCCTCCGGTGCGGCGCAGCGGCTTTCGGGCTGGCTCGCCGATGCGGGGACGGCGGTCGTCAACGCCGGGGACGGCACCCACGAGCATCCGACGCAGGCGCTGCTCGACGCGGCAACGCTGCGGGAGCGTCTCGGTTCCTTCGAGGGCCGCCGCATCGGGATCGTCGGCGACGTCCTGCACAGCCGGGTCGCGCGGTCGAACATCCACCTGCTCTCCTCGCTGGGCGCGGAGGTGGTGCTCGTCGCGCCGCCGACGCTGCTGCCGGCGGGTGTGGAGAGCCTGCCGGTCACCGTGTCGCACGAACTCGACGCCGAACTGCCCGCGCTCGACGCGGTCATGCTGCTGCGAGTCCAGGCGGAGCGGATGCACGGGGGCTTTTTCCCTTCGGCACGCGAGTACTCGATCGCGTACGGCCTCAACGAACGGCGGATGAAGCTCCTGCCCGAGCACGCCGTCGTCCTGCACCCCGGCCCGATGCTGCGCGGGATGGAGATCGCCTCGGCGGTCGCCGACTCCCCGGCCTCGGCCATCACCGAACAGGTCCGCAACGGCGTCCACGTGCGCATGGCGGTCCTTTACCACCTGCTCGCCAGCGAAGGAGCCGCCGCGTGACCACCGTCCTGATCAAGGGCGCCCGACCCTACGGCGAGGGCGACCCGGTCGACGTACTCGTCGAGGACGGCGTGATCACCGACATCGGTGCCCTTGACGTCCCCGACGAGGCCGAGGTGATCGAGGCGGGCGGCCAGGTGCTGCTCCCCGGTTTCGTCGACCTCCACACCCACCTGCGCGAACCCGGCCGCGAGGACACCGAGACCATCGCCACCGGTTCGGCCGCGGCCGCGCTCGGCGGCTACACGGCGGTGTTCGCCATGGCCAACACCGACCCGGTGGCCGACAACGCGGTGATCGTCGACCACGTGTGGCGGCGCGGCCAGGAGGCCGGGCTGGTCGACGTGCACCCCGTCGGCGCGGTCACCGTGGGGCTCAAGGGCGAGAAGCTCGCCGAACTGGGCACCATGGCGAAGTCCGAAGCCCGGGTGAAGGTGTTCTCCGACGACGGCCTCTGCGTCGCGGACCCGCTGCTCATGCGCCGCGCGCTGGAGTACTCGACGGCGCTCGGCGTGGTCATCGCCCAGCACGCCGAGGAGCCGCGGCTGACCGTCGGCGCGCAGGCGCACGAAGGCGAGCAGGCAGCGCGCCTGGGTTACACCGGCTGGCCCGCCTCTGCGGAGGAGTCGATCGTGGCCCGTGACTGCCTGCTGGCGCAGCACGCGAACGCGCGGCTGCACGTCTGCCACGTTTCGACCTCGGGCACCGCGGACATCCTCAAATGGGCCAAGGACCGCGGTACCAAGGTCTCGGCCGAGGTCACCCCGCACCATCTGCTGCTGACCGACGAGCGGCTCGCGACCTACGACCCGGTCAACAAGGTCAACCCGCCGCTGCGCACGGAGTCCGACGCCGCAAAGCTGCGTGCCGCGCTCGCCGAGGGCGTCATCGACTGCGTCGCCACGGATCACGCGCCGCACGCGGTCCAGGACAAGGACTGCGAGTGGAGCTCGGCCCGGCCGGGCATGCTCGGCCTGCAGACCGCGCTGTCGATCGTGGTCGAGACCATGGTCCGCACCGGCCTGCTGGACTGGCGCGGCGTCGCGCGGGTGATGAGTGAGCGGCCCGCCGAGATCGGCAATCTGACCGACCACGGCCGTCCGATCGAGGTCGGCGAACCGGCCAACCTGACGCTGGTGGACCCGGACACCGAATGGACCGTGCGGGGGGCCGAGTTCGCGAGTATCGCGGCGAACACCCCGTACGAAGGAATGCGGCTCCCCGGCGTGGTGACGGCGACGTTGCTGCGCGGGCGGATCACCGCACGGGAAGGGAAGATCACGCAATGAGCGACCGGATCCTGCTGACCCTGGCGGTCTTCGCCTTCTTCCTGTTCTGCGTCTACCTGATGTGGCGCGGCTGGCGGCGCAAGTCCCGCGCGCAGAGCGTCCAGGTGCCGCCGTTCCCGGAGATCCCCGCGGAGCCCGGCGGCATTGAACTGGAGTCAAGCGGGGTTTACATCAGCACCACCACGGCGGGGCACTGGCAGGACCGCGTCGTGACCCGCGGCGCCGGCCTGCGCACCGGCGCGGTGTGGCGCCTGCACGAAGACGGCATCGCCATCGAGCGCGGCGGCGCCCCGGACTTCTGGATCCCGCGCGCGTCCGTCACCGGCGTCCGCAAGGACAAGGGGATGGCCGGGAAGGTGATGGGCATCGACGCGCTGCTCGTCGTCACCTGGCTGGCCGGCGACGTCGAGCTGGACACCGGATTCCGCGGCGACGACGTCGACGACTATCCACAGTGGATCGAAGCTTTGCAAGACACCCGCAACGACATCAAGGGAGGTGCCTGATGAGCACCGCGAATGGTTCCAGGACCCCCGCAGCGCTGGTCCTTGAGGACGGCCGGGTTTTCCGCGGCTCCGCGTACGGCGCCCGTGGCCGCAGCCTGGGTGAGGCGGTGTTCTGCACCGGGATGACCGGCTACCAGGAGACGCTGACCGACCCCTCCTACCACCGGCAGATCGTGGTCCAGACCGCGCCGCAGATCGGCAACACCGGCTGGAACGACGAGGACGACGAGTCCTCGCGCATCTGGGTCTCGGGCTACGTCGTCCGCGACCCCGCGCGCACCCCGTCCAACTGGCGCTCCAAGCGCACGCTGGACGAGGAACTGGAGCGCCAGGGCGTCGTCGGGATCTCCGAGGTGGACACCCGCACGCTGACCCGGCACCTGCGCGAGCAGGGCGCCATGCGGTCCGGTGTCTTCTCGGGCGACGCGCTGGGCACCGACGAGGAGATGCTCGCCGAGGTGAAGGCCAGCCCGCAGATGAAGGGCGCCGACCTCGCCGGCGAGGTCACCACGAAGCAGGCGTACGTCGTCGAGGCGCGGGGCGAGCGGAAGTTCCGCGTGGCCGCGCTGGACCTGGGCATCAAGTCCAACACCCCGCGCATGATGGCCGCCCGCGGCATCGAGGTGCACGTGCTGCCGTCGTCGTCCACTGTGGACGAACTGCTCGCCGTCGAGCCGGACGGGGTGTTCCTGTCCAACGGCCCCGGCGACCCGGCGACCACCGCGCACGCCACGGAGCTGACGAAAGCGGTGCTGCAGCGGGAGATCCCGCTGTTCGGCATCTGCTTCGGCAACCAGATCCTCGGCCGCGCGCTGGGACTGGGCACCTACAAGATGCGCTACGGCCACCGGGGCATCAACATCCCGGTGATCGACGTGGCCACCAAACGTGTCGCGATCACCGCGCAGAACCACGGTTTCGCCCTCGAAGGCGAGCCGGGCCAGCGGTTCGAGACGCCGTTCGGCGCCGCGCAGATCTCGCACTACTGCCCGAACGACGACACCGTCGAAGGTGTCCGCGCGTTCGACGTCCCCGCGTTCTCGGTGCAGTACCACCCCGAGGCCGCCGCCGGCCCGCACGACGCGGCCCCCCTGTTCGATGAGTTCGTCGGCTTGATGGACAAGAGCGCGGGGCGGGGAAATGGCTGACCAGGTGAGCGGCCACGACGGCGCGCACTGGCCGAAGGCCTCGCGAACGTGGAGGCGGGCCGCCTTCGGCGCGGACCGCAACGGAATTCAAGAACTCACGGCCCGGCTACGCGTTCGTCGACCGCGCGCCATGATCAACACGGAGAAGGCCAAGTAATGCCGAAGAGGACAGACATCCAGCACGTGCTGGTGATCGGCTCCGGACCGATCGTGATCGGCCAGGCGGCGGAGTTCGACTACTCCGGCACCCAGGCCTGCCGCGTACTCCGCGAAGAGGGACTACGCGTCTCGCTGGTGAACTCGAACCCGGCGACCATCATGACCGACCCCGAGTTCGCCGACGCCACCTACATCGAGCCGGTCACCCCGGAATTCGTCGAGAAGGTCATCGCCGAGGAACGTCCCGACGCGATCCTCGCGACCCTCGGTGGGCAGACCGCGCTGAACTGCGCGGTGGCCCTGCACGAGCGCGGCGTGCTCGAGAAGTACGGCGTCGAGCTGATCGGCGCCGACGTCGAGGCCATCCAGCGCGGTGAGGACCGGCAGAAGTTCAAGGACATCGTCCGCACGATCGGCGGCGAGGTGCCGCGGTCGCGGGTCTGCCACGACATGGACGAGGTCCGCGCGACCGTCGCCGAGGTCGGCCTCCCGGTGGTCATCCGGCCGTCGTTCACCATGGGCGGGCTCGGCTCGGGGATGGCGCACACCGACGAGGAGCTGGAGCGGCTCGCCTCCACCGGGCTCACCGAGTCGCCGGTCACCGAGGTGCTCATCGAGGAGAGCGTCCTCGGCTGGAAGGAGTTCGAACTCGAGCTCATGCGCGACCGGCACGACAACGTGGTGGTCGTCTGCTCGATCGAGAACATCGACGCGATGGGCGTGCACACCGGCGACTCGGTCACCGTCGCGCCCGCGATGACCCTGACCGACCGCGAGTACCAGCACATGCGCGACGTCGGCATCGCCGTGCTGCGCGAGGTCGGCGTCGACACCGGCGGTTGCAACATCCAGTTCGCGATCAACCCCGAGGACGGCCGCATGGTCGTCATCGAGATGAACCCCCGCGTGTCGCGGTCGAGCGCGCTGGCGTCGAAGGCGACCGGCTTCCCGATCGCCAAGATCGCCGCGAAGCTCGCCATCGGCTACACCCTCGACGAGATCCGCAACGACATCACCGGCGAGACCCCGGCGGCCTTCGAGCCGACGCTGGACTACGTCGTGGTGAAGGTGCCGCGGTTCGCCTTCGAGAAGTTCCCCGGTGCGGACCCGACGCTCACCACGACGATGAAGAGCGTCGGCGAGGCGATGTCGTTCGGCCGCAGCTTCCCCGAGGCGCTCGGCAAGGCCCTGCGGTCCATCGACACCAAGGCCACCGGCTTCTGGACCCGCCCCGACCCCGAGGGGGTGACGCTGAACTCGATTTTAGAGACGCTGCGCACGCCGCACGACGGCCGGCTCTACGAGGTCGAGCGGGCGCTGCGGTTCGGCGCCACGGTCCAGCAGGTGCACGAGGCGTCGGGGATCGATCCCTGGTTCATCGACCAGATCGCCCTCATCGGCGAGGTCGGCGCCGAGGTCCGCGACGCCCAGGTGCTCGACGAGCCGCTGCTGCGGCGCGCCAAGCGGATCGGCCTCTCCGACCGCCAGATCGCCTCGCTGCGGCCGGAACTGGCCGGGGAGGACGGCGTCCGCGCGCTGCGCCGCCGTCTCGGGGTGCGGCCGGTGTACAAGACCGTCGACACCTGCGCGGCCGAGTTCGCGGCCAAGACGCCGTACCACTACTCGGCCTACGAGACCGACCCCGCGGCGCAATCGGAGATCACCGCGCAGACCGACAAGCCGAAGGTGCTGATCCTCGGCTCCGGTCCGAACCGCATCGGGCAGGGCATCGAGTTCGACTACTCGTGCGTGCACGCCGCGATCGCCCTGCGCGACGCCGGTTTCGAGGCCGTCATGGTCAACTGCAACCCCGAGACCGTCTCCACCGACTACGACACCTCGGACCGGCTCTACTTCGAGCCGCTGTCGTTCGAGGACGTCCTCGAAGTGGTCAACGCCGAGCAGGAGTCGGGCACCGTCGCCGGGGTCATCGTGCAGCTGGGCGGTCAGACCCCGCTCTCGCTCGCGAAGCGCCTCGCCGACGCCGGTGTCCCCGTCATCGGCACCTCCCCGGACGCGATCCACCTCGCCGAGGACCGCGGCGCGTTCGGCGAGGTCCTCACCGACGCCGGGCTGCCCGCGCCGAAGTACGGCACGGCGACCTCGTTCGAGGGCGCGAAGCGGATCGCCGACCAGATCGGCTACCCGGTCCTCGTGCGGCCGTCCTACGTGCTCGGCGGGCGCGGCATGGAGATCGTCTACGACGAGGAATCCCTCGCCGGCTACATCCACCGCGCCACCGAGGTCACCCCCGAGCACCCGGTACTGGTGGACCGGTTCCTCGACGACGCCATCGAAATCGACGTCGACGCCCTGTTCGACGGCGAAGAGCTCTTCCTCGGCGGCGTCATGGAGCACATCGAGGAGGCCGGGATCCACTCCGGCGACTCCTCGTGCGCGCTGCCGCCGATCACGCTGGGCCGGACCGACATCGAGACCGTGCGCCGTTCGACCGAGGCCATCGCGCGCGGCGTCGGCGTCCGCGGGCTCCTGAACGTCCAGTACGCGCTCAAGGACGACGTCCTGTACGTCCTGGAGGCCAACCCGCGCGCGTCGCGGACGGTGCCGTTCGTGTCGAAGGCGACGGCGGTGCCGCTGGCCAAGGCCGCCGCGCTGATCATGACCGGCTCGTCGATCAAGGATCTGCGCGAGTCCGGCGTCCTGCCCGCCGAGGGTGACGGCGGCCACATGCCCGCCGATTCGCCGGTCGCGGTCAAGGAGGCGGTCCTGCCGTTCCACCGCTTCCGCACCCCCGAGGGCCACGGCGTCGACTCGCTGCTCGGCCCGGAGATGAAGTCCACCGGCGAGGTCATGGGCGTGGACGTCTCCTTCGGCAAGGCGTTCGCCAAGTCGCAGGCCGGCGCCTACGGTTCGCTGCCGACGTCGGGCAAGGTGTTCGTCTCCGTCGCCAACCGCGACAAGCGTTCGCTGGTGTTCCCGGTGAAGCGGCTGGCGGACCTCGGATTCGAGATCCTCGCCACGTCCGGCACCGCGGAAGTGTTGCGGCGCAACGGGATCGCCTGCACCGTCGTGCGCAAGCACTACGAGGGTTCCGCCGAGGGCGAACAGAACGTCGTGGACGTCATCCTCAGCGGTGAGGTCCAGATGGTGATCAACACCCCGTACGGCAACAGCGGTCCGCGGATCGACGGCTACGAGATCCGCACCGCCGCGGTGTCGCGAGACATCCCCTGCATCACCACGGTGCAGGGCGCGGCGGCGGCCGTGCACGGGATAGAGGCCGTCATCAAGGGCGACATCGGCGTGCGGTCGCTGCAGAGCCTCCAGGCGGCGCTGAAGGCCAAGGCATGAGCGAGCGGTTCGGGGCGAGGCTGGCGCGGGCGGTCGCGGAGAAGGGACCGCTCTGCGCCGGGATCGACCCCCATCCCGGGCTGCTCCAGGCGTGGGGTCTCCCCGCGGACGCGAGCGGTTTGGAGAAGTTCGCCCTCACGGCCGCTGAGACGCTCGCGCCCGAGGTCGCGGTGATCAAGCCCCAGTCGGCCTTTTTCGAGGCCTACGGGCCTCCTGGGGTCGCCGTTCTGGCCAAGACGATGAAGGTGTGCCGGGAGGCGGGCGCGCTCGTCCTGCTGGACGTCAAACGCGGCGACATCGGTTCGACGATGGCGGCGTACACGGCGGCGTTCCTGCCCGCGGGCGCGGAACTCGAGGCGGACGCCATCACGGTGTCGCCGTACCTCGGGTTCGGTTCGCTGGCTCCCGCGATCGACGTAGCGCAGGCACAGGGCAAGGGGCTGATCGTGCTCGCGCGCACCTCCAACCCGGAGGCGCAGGGATTGCAGAACGCCTTGCTGCCCAACGGAAAGACCGTCGCGCAGGACATCGTCGACACGGCGGCCGCGTACAACGCGGGCGCCGGGCCCTTGGGTGACATCGGTGTCGTCGTCGGCGCCACCATCGCGCCGGGAGAGCTCGATCTGAGCAAGCTGAACGGTCCGATCCTGGCGCCCGGTTTCGGGGCCCAGGGGGCCACCGTGGCCGATCTCCGGGGCCTTTTCGGCCCAGGACTCCCTGGTGTGCTCCCGGCGTCCTCTCGTGACGTCCTCAAGCACGGACCGGACCCCGAAGCGTTGCGTGCGGCCGTTCGGCGGACACGGGATTCCCTCGGTCCCCTGGAAAAAGGCCAATAGCAGGCCCGGGAATCCGTCATGACCAGCCACCCCCGCATTGTGGGCCGAGGTAACGGGTGGGTACCGTCGCCACACCCACCCAGATTTGAGAACTACCGGAGGAAAACGTGGCACTTCCCCAGCTGACAGAGGAACAGCGCGCTGCGGCGCTGGAGAAGGCCGCCGCCGCCCGCCGCATCCGTGCTGAGCTGAAGGAGCGGCTGAAGCGGGGCGGTACCACTCTGGTCGACGTGTTGAAGCAGGCCGAGGAGAACGAAGTTCTCGGCAAGATGAAGGTCTCGGCTCTGCTCGAGGCTCTTCCGGGCGTCGGCAAGGTCCGTGCCCAGCAGACCATGGAACGACTGGAGATCGCACCCAGCCGTCGTCTTCGCGGCCTCGGCGACCGGCAGCGCAAGGCGCTGCTGGCCGAATTCAGCGGCGAGTGAGCGGCATCGGTCAGGACCACCCGGTGAACCCGGGCGCTGACCGCGGCGGTGAGCCGGTGGCGGGAGTCGAATCCCGGCACCGGCTCACGGTCGTCTCAGGGCCTTCGGGGGTCGGGAAGTCGAGCGTGGCCAAGGAGCTGCGCAAGCTGGATCCGGAGATCTATTTCAGCGTCTCGGTGACCACCAGGAAGCCGAGGCCGGGTGAGGTGGACGGCGAGCACTACCACTTCATCGACCGGGCCGAGTTCGACCGCATGGTCGCCGGCGGCGAACTGCTCGAACACGCCGAGTTCGCGGGCAACTGCTACGGCACCCCGCGCGGGCCCGTCGAGCGGGCCTTGAAATCGGGACTCAACGCGGTCTTGGAGATCGAACTCCAGGGCGCGCGGCAGGTCCGCAGGGCGATGCCGGAGGCCCGGCTGGTGATGCTGATGCCGCCGTCGTGGGAAGAACTGGTCGGCAGGCTGACCGGTCGCGGCACCGAGAACCAAGCCGCGGTGAAGGCCAGGCTGGCCGAGGCGGAACGCGAACTCGCCGCCGCCGGGGAGTTCGACGAGCGCGTCGTCAACGCCGACGTGCGAGAGGCCGCTGAGCAGTTGCTAAACTTGATAACCGGCGACAAATAACCCGTAGATTCGGAGCACCACGAGTGACGACTCAGGCCACGCTGCACGAAGAGCTCGAAGGCATCACCAACCCGCCCATCGACGACCTTCTCGAGAAGGTCAGCTCGAAGTACGCGCTGGTGATCTACTCGGCCAAGCGCGCTCGCCAGATCAACGACTACTACGCCCAGCTGGGCGAGGGCCTGCTGGAGTACGTCGGCCCTCTGGTCGAGCCGGGCCCGCGGGAGAAGCCGCTGTCCATCGCCCTGCGCGAGATCCACGGCGGCCTGCTCGAGCACACCGAGGGTGAGTAAACCCCGCGTTGTTCTGGGCGTAGGCGGCGGGATCGCCGCCTACAAGGCCTGTGAGGTCCTGCGCGGGCTGACCGAATCCGGTCACGACGTCCGCGTGGTCCCCACCGAAGCCGCGCTGAACTTCGTCGGCGCGGCCACCTTCGAGGCGCTGTCCGGGAACCCGGTGCACACCGGCGTGTTCACCGAAGTGCCCGAGGTGCAGCACGTCCGCGTCGGCAAGGAAGCCGATCTGGTGATCGTCGTGCCCGCCACGGCGAACCTGCTCGCCAAGGCCGCGCACGGCATCGCGGACGACCTGCTGACCAACACCCTGCTCACCGCCCGGTGCCCGGTCGCCTTCTTCCCGGCGATGCACACCGAGATGTGGGAGCACCCGGCCACCCGCGACAACGTGGCGCTGCTGCGCTCGCGCGGCCTGGTCGTCGCCGAACCCGCCGCGGGCAGGCTGACCGGCAAGGACACCGGCAAGGGACGGCTCGCCGACCCCGCCGAGATCGTCGACCTCGCCCGGCTCCTGCTCGCCGTGCCGAAGGCGCTCCCGCGCGACCTCGAAGGCGTGCGCGTGGCCATCTCGGCCGGCGGCACCCGTGAACCGCTGGACCCGGTCCGGTATCTGGGCAACCGTTCGTCGGGCAAGCAGGGCTACGCGCTGGCCAGGGTCGCCGCCCAGCGCGGCGCCGACGTCACGCTGGTCGCCGCGCACACCATCGCGCTGCCGGAGCCCGCGGGTGCGAAGGTCGTCCACGTGTCGACCGCCGAGGAGCTGCGCCAGGCGATGCACGCCGAGGCCGCCACCGCCGACGTCGTGGTGATGGCCGCGGCCGTCGCCGATTTCCGGCCGTCGAACCGGGCGGACCACAAGATCAAGAAGTCCGACGACTCGCCGGACCCGGTGGTCGAGCTCGCGCGCAACGCGGACATCCTGGCCGAACTGGTGCGAAACCGGACAAACGGCCAGGTGGTCGTGGGTTTCGCCGCCGAGACCGGGGACGACAAGGGCGGCGTCCTCGATCACGCCAGGGTCAAACTGAAGCGCAAGGGCGCGGACCTGCTGGTGGTGAACGCCGTCGGTGAGGGGAAGGCCTTCGGGACCGAGGACAACTCCGGCTGGCTGCTGGGGGCGGACGGCACCGAAATCCCGATCCCTCTCGGCGCCAAGGCTGAACTGGCGTCCACATTGTGGGATGCTGTTGTGACCTTGATGAAGCGTTGAGAGCCCCCCAAGCGATTGTCAGTAGGCTTGATTGCAAGCTGAGGGGTGCCTAACTTACTGGGCATCAGACGTCTAGGTGAGGGAGTGACGGCCACCGTGAGCGCGTCCACGAGCAGACTGTTCACGTCGGAATCGGTGACCGAAGGTCATCCCGACAAAATTTGCGATGCCATCAGCGACTCGATCCTGGACGGTCTGCTGGCTAAAGACCCGCGAAGCCGGGTCGCGGTCGAAACCCTCATCACCACCGGGCAGGTGCACGTCGCCGGCGAGGTGACCACCGAGGCCTACGCGGACATCCCGACCATCGTCCGCGACGTGATCCTGAAGATCGGCTACGACTCTTCGGCCAAGGGCTTCGACGGCAACTCCTGCGGCGTCAACGTCGCGATCGGCTCCCAGTCGCCCGACATCGCGCAGGGTGTCGACACGGCGTACGAGTCCCGCGTCGAGTCCGACGACGACGAGATCAATCGTCAGGGCGCGGGCGACCAGGGCCTGATGTTCGGTTACGCCTGCTCGGACACCCCCGAGCTGATGCCGCTGCCGATCGCGCTGGCGCACCGGCTCTCGCAGCGGCTGACCAGGGTCCGCAAGGACGGCGTGCTGCCGTACCTGCGCCCCGACGGCAAGACCCAGGTCACCATCGAGTACGCCGGCGACCAGCCGGTGCGGCTCGACACGGTGGTCGTGTCCACCCAGCACGCCGACGGCATCGACCTCGAGCAGATGCTCGGCGTCGACGTCCGCGAGCACGTGGTCGCCCCGGAGATCGCCGAGCTCGGGCTCGACACCTCCAACGTGCGGCTGCTGGTCAACCCGACCGGCCGCTTCGTCATCGGCGGCCCGATGGGTGACGCCGGCCTGACCGGCCGCAAGATCATCGTCGACACCTACGGCGGCATGGCCCGTCACGGTGGCGGCGCGTTCTCCGGCAAGGACCCCTCCAAGGTGGACCGCTCGGCCGCGTACGCGATGCGCTGGGTGGCGAAGAACGTCATCGCCGCCGGGCTCGCCTCGCGTGCCGAGGTGCAGGTGGCGTACGCGATCGGCAAGGCGGCCCCGGTGGGTCTCTTCGTCGAGACCTTCGGCACCGAGACGGTCGACCCGTCGAAGATCCAGGCCGCCATCCAGGAGGTCTTCGACCTGCGTCCGGCCGCGATCATCCGCGACCTCGACCTGCTTCGCCCGATCTACGCGCCGACGGCCGCGTACGGCCACTTCGGCCGTCCCGAGCTGGATCTCCCGTGGGAGAGCACGGCGCGGGCCGCGGACCTGAAGTCGGCCGCGGGCGCCTAGCCGCCTGGTTCCGTCCGTGAAGGCCTCCTTGAGGGCCCCAGAGCCAGAGTCCCTCAAGGAGGCCTTCTCTACGTCTGCGGCAGTACATGAAGGGGTCCTTCACAGCGCTAGGCGCAAGGAAGGGGGCCTTCATGTACTTGGGAAGGTGTGAAGGTCGAGTTTCTCCGGCTGAGCCGTGTGAAGGGGTCCTTCACGGAACTCCGCGGCGAGACGTGCCCAACTCGCGTGCAATGAAAGGTCCTTTCCTTGCGAAATTTGCTAGGAAAGGACCTTTCATTGCACGCGGTGACGGGCGGTGGCGACCGAGTCTGGTAGAGATCACCGGGTGAGCAGCAGTCCCGAACCGACCCCGCTGTGGGACCTTCCGGCGCCGAAAGCCGAGCCGTCGCGGAAGGCCAAACCGGCGCGCGCGAAGATGGCCAGCCGCCGCGGCGCGCAGAACCCCGCGCCCGAGAACCCGGTCGCGCGGATCGTCGTGGACATCCCGCTCACGCACCTCGACCGGACCTTCGACTACCGGATCCCCGAGAAGCTGCACGAAGCCGCCGTACCCGGCTGCCGGGTCCGTGTCCGGTTCGCGGGACAGCTCGTCGACGGGTACCTCGTCGAACGCGCCGACACCACGGAGTTCACCGGGAAGCTCGCGTACATCGACCGGGTGACCTCCAGCGAGCCGGTGCTGCCTCCGGCGCTGCTGACACTCTGCCGGTCCGTCGCGGACCGGTACGGCGGCACGCTCAGCGACGTCCTGCGGCTCGCGATCCCGTCCCGGCACGCGAAGGTCGAGGCCGAACCGCCCGCCGAACCCGCGCCGGTGCCGGAGCCGCCCGAAACCACCGCCTGGGAGAAGTACCAGAGCGGTCCGGCGTTCCTGGAGGCCGTCGCGGAACGGCGTCCGGCCAACGCCGTCTGGCAGGCGCTGCCGGGCGAGGACTGGCCTCGCCGCCTCGCCGAAGCGGCCGCCGTCGCGGCCGCGGCCGGACGCGGGGTCGTCATGGTCGTTCCCGACCACCGCGACCTGACGCGACTCCACGACGCGTGTGTTTCCTTGCTGGGCGCCGATTCCGTGGTCGCGCTGATCGCGGGGCTGGGGCCGGCCGAGCGCTATCGCCGGTGGCTCGCGGTGCTGCGCGGCGCGGTGCGCGTCGTCGTCGGCACGCGCGCGGCGATGTTCGCGCCGGTCGCCGATCCTGGCCTGTTCGTGGTGTGGGACGACGGCGACGACGTCCACCTCGACCAGCACGCGCCGTACCCTCACGTCCGCGACGTGCTGATGGATCGCGCGCACGCCGCGAAGGGCTCCATGCTCGTCGCCGGGTTCGCCCGGACCGCCGAGGCGCAGTTCCTGGTGGAATCGGGCTGGGCGCAGCCCCTCGTGGCGGCACGCCCCGAACTGCGGGCGGCCGCGCCGCGGGTCACGCCGGTCGGTGAGGACTTCGACGTCGCCCGGGACGAAGCGGCCAAGGCCGCGCGGCTCCCGTCGGTCGCCTTCGAGGCGGCGCGGCAGTCGTTGGCCGGCGGATTCCCGGTCCTGGTGCAGGTTCCGCGTCGCGGTTACGTCCCGGGGCTCGCTTGTGGCAACTGCCGGACGTCGGCGCATTGCCGTCGTTGCGCCGGCCCGTTGTCCTTGCCCGGCGGGCTGATCGACGGCTCGCCGAGGCCGCCCGCGTGCCGGTGGTGCGGTGTCCCCGAGACGAACTTCCATTGCGCCGCTTGCGGTTCCGTCCGGCTGCGGGCGGTCGTCGTCGGCTCGAAGCGGACCGCGGAGGAACTGGGCCGCGCGTTCTCCGGGTTCCCCGTGCGGACATCGGGTGCGTCGGAGGTTTTGGCGTCCGTGCCCGGAAAACCGGCGCTGGTGGTGTGCACGCCGGGAGCCGAGCCGGTCGCGGAAGGGGGCTACGGCGCGGCGCTGCTGCTCGACGGTTGGGCGCTGCTCGGACGGCAGGACCTGCGAGCGGGGGAGGAGACCCTGCGCCGCTGGATGGCGGCCGCGGCGCTGGTGCGGCCGGGGACCGAGGGCGGCCGGGTGTTCGTCGGCGCGGAAGCGGGCTTGTCGGTCGTGCAGGCTCTGGTGCGCTGGGATCCGGGCTGGCACGCGAGCATGGAACTGGCCGAGCGGCGCGAACTCGGGTTTCCGCCCGCGATGCGGATGGCGAGTATCGAGGGCACGCCGGACGCGGTCGCCGGACTGCTCGACGACCTCGCCCTCCCGGAGACCGGTGAGGTGCTGGGCCCGGTGCCGCTCGGCGAGGTCGACGAGGACGGCAACGCCGAACGCGAACGGGCACTGGTGCGCGTCGCGCGTCCGGACGGGAAGGCGCTCGCCGCCGCGATCCACGCGGCCGCCGCCCGCCGGGACGCGCGCAAGGCCTCGGAGCCCATCCGGATCCAGCTGGACCCCCTGGAGCTCATCTGACCCCCGCATTTCGTCCTCTGGATGCGGTGCAAGGACCGCATTCAGAGGACGAAATGCCTGGTGTCAGAGTGTCGTGCCGGGGGTGGCGAGGACGTCGGCGCGGGCCGAAGAGCCCGGAGCGGGCGTAGCGGGCTTCGTGGCCGAGCCGCCCAGAGCGGCGGTCAGCAGGGTGACGATCTGCGACGAGATCGCCGCCCGCCGCGCTTCGAAGTCGGCGTCGGTCAGCGCCGAAGGATCGGCGGGCGTGCCGAGGACGGGCGTGTGCAGATGCCCACCCGCGATCCCGTCCAGGCCGAGGCCGGTCCGAAGCCGGTTACTTCTGAACATGGACTCGTTGCTCAAATAGTTGCCGCCGCCACCGGAAGCGGCGATCTCACCGGGCTTGGGCGCGTCCGTCCGGCACACGGCGGTGCCCATCCCCGGCTTCGTGCTGTCCGGCCAGACGCAGAACGCCTGGTTGTACAGCACCTGGTACGCCCCGGCGGGCGCGGCGAGCATCCTTTCGTACGGCAGCGTGGTTTCGATGAACTGGACGTCCGGCTGCGGCCAGCCGTCGGCGGGCGGGACCGGGCCGCGGACCGGCTCGTCGAGGTTGTCCGGCGAGCCACCGCGCCACGCGCCGGCCCAGCGTTCGATGTCGAAGCGGCCGGGGCGGCCCTGGCTGATCGTCATGATCAGCTCCGGTCGGCGGAAGCGGTCCGTGAACGCCTGGCCGTAGGCCGCCTCGACGATGCCGGCGTCGAAGTAGCTCCACACCACCGGGAACGAAACGGCCTGCACCCGCGCGGGCCCGGCCGGGGTCTGGATCACCTTGCCGTCGAGGTGCAGCGCGGCCGCGCCCGACGGGTTCGCGATGCGGACGCCTGCGCCGTTGAGGGTGAAAGGGTCGAAGCCGCTCACCAGTACGCGTCGCAGCTTCTGGCCGGACGGGAAACGGGCGTCGTCGAGTCCACGGGCGCCGAAGTCGAACGTCTTCAGCAGCTCCGCGCGGGCGGGCGCGGACAGCGGGAAGCGCGGCGTCCACTGCCGCAGCGCCTTGCTCATCTGCAGACGCGCCCAGTACAGCGGCCGGTCGTCGGCCTTGTCGATGCTGCCGAGATCGGGACGGCGGCCCTGCGCGCGGTCGACGGCGGTCCGCCAGAGCCCGTCACCGGCGGTCTCGGCGAGCTTCCCGGCGCGCAAAGCGGTCTTCGTCGCGCACAGGCGGTCCGTGAAGTCGGAGACGAGCTTGTCGAATCCGGCGAGCCGGACGAGCTCCGGACCGACCGCCGGCCCACCCGAAGGCAGGGTCGCGGTGAGCCGCTTCTCCTCGACGGTGATCGCGGCGGAGGCGTCGAAGCAGGCACGCGCCTCTTCGGCCTGCGCGAGGCCGGGGACAGCGAGGACGGGGAGTGCGATGAGCAGCGGGAGGAGCGCGCTCCACCGCCTGCCGGGTGTCTTCATGGGCCGCATTCTTCTCACCGATGCCCGCCGGCACTACCGACGTTCGCAGGTCCGGCCGGGTCTTGTCCGAGGTGGACAGGCGGGGCAGACTCGCGCCATGGCCGCGCACAGAAGCACTCTGGGACGCATCACCGCAGTCACCGCGATCGCCGCACTGGTCGGCACCGCCGCGCCGGGCACCGCGGCCGCGGCACCACCGACACCCAAGTCGCCGACCGCCGTCGGCTATCTGGGCGCGGTGTCGAGTATCGACGCGGACGCGACCGCGATCGGCACGAAGATCCTGCGTGAGGGCGGCAACGCCGTCGACGCCGCCGTCGCGACGGCCGCCGCGCTCGGCGTCACCGACCCGTTCTCCGCCGGGTTCGGCGGTGGCGGCTTCTTCGTCTACTACGACGCGCGCACCGGCAAGGTGCACACCCTCGACGGCCGCGAGACCGCGCCGTCGACGGCGAACGAGAACCTCTTCGTCGAGAACGGGAAGGCGATCCCGTTCCCCGAAGCGGTGACCAGCGGGTTGGGCGTCGGCGTGCCCGGCACACCCGCCACCTGGGACGAAGCCCTCCGCAAATGGGGGACCAGGTCGCTGGCGAAGGCGGTCAAGCCCGCCGAAGAGCTCGCCCGCAAGGGCTTCACCGTCGACCAGACCTTCACCACCCAGATCGCGAACAACGCCGCCCGCTTCTCGGCGTTCCCGTCGACCAGATCGCTGTATCTGCCCGGCGGCGCGCCGCCCGCGGTCGGCTCGACGTTCAAGAACCCGGACCTCGCGGGCACGTACGCGCAGCTTGCGGCGAAGGGCACCGACGTGCTCTACCGCGGCCCGATCGGCGCGGACGTCGTCGACACCGTCCGGAAGCCGCCGGTGGACCCCGCCTCGACGCTTAAGGTGCGCCCCGGTGACATGACGGCGGCCGACCTCGCGAAGTACCGCGTCGTCGAGCGGAAGCCGACCAAGACGAAGTACCGCGGCCTCGACGTCTACGGCATGCCCGCGCCGTCGTCCGGTGGGCTGACCGTCGGCGAAGCGCTGAACATCCTCGAGAACACGAAGCTCTCCAAGCTGGAGAAGGCCGACTACCTGCACTACTTCCTGGAGTCGACGCGGTACGCCTTCGCCGACCGCAACCGGTGGATCGGTGACCCGGCCTTCGTCGACGTCCCGGCGAAGGAACTGATCAGCCAGAAGTTCGCCGACAGCCGCGCGTGCCTGATCGACCCCGCGAAGGCCGGGACGAGCCCGGTCGCGCCCGCCGACCCGCGCAAGCCCACGCCGTGCGTGGCGGGGACGAACCCCGCGCCGACGCCGTACGAGGGCGAGAACACCACGCACCTCACGGTCGCCGACCGGTGGGGCAACGTCGTCGCGTACACGCTGACCATCGAGCAGGAGGGCGGCAGCGGCATCGTCGTGCCGGGCCGCGGATTCCTGCTCAACAACGAACTGACCGACTTCTCCTTCACCCCGGTGACGCCGGGCGTGCCCGACCCGAACCTGCCGGGCCCGGCCAAGCGGCCGCGTTCGTCGATGGCGCCGACCATCGTGCTCGACCACGGCAAGCCGTTCCTCGCGGTCGGCTCGCCCGGTGGCGCGTCGATCATCACCACGGTGCTGCAGATCCTCACCGGCCGAATCGACCGCGGCCTGAAGCTCGTCGACGCGATCGCCGAACCGCGCGCCTCGCAGCGGAACTCGGCGGCCGCGCAGGTCGAGCAGGCGTTCCTGGACCAGACCGAGGTGCTCAAGGCGCTGAAGGCCAAGGGGCAGGGCTTCTCGACGGCGCCCGCGGAGATCGGGGCGGCGACCGGGGTCGAACGGCTGCGGGACGGCCGGTGGCTCGCCGCCGCCGAACCCACGCGCCGGGGTGGCGGCTCGGCGGCCGTCGTGCTGCCCTGGCCACCTCGGTAGCCCCGCATCTCAAGCGGTGAAGGGCGCTTTCCCCACATGACATGCGGGGAAAGCGTCCTTCAGCCCCCACGAGTGGAGCGAGCGCGCCGGGGTGGTGAGCTCCTTCTAGACTGAGCGGCGATGTTCGCCCAGTCAGAGGTACCCGTCCCCCCGGTGGAGGTGCGTTGATGCGCCTCGTCTTCGCCGGCACCCCCGAACCCGCCGTCCCGTCGCTGCGCGCGCTCCTCGCGTCCGAGCGGCACGAGGTCGTCGCCGTCGTGACCCGCCCGGACGCGCAGGCAGGCCGCGGCCGCCGCCTCGTCCGGTCCCCGATCGGCGCGCTGGCCGACGAGCACGGGATCGAGGTGCTGACCCCGCCGAAGGCGAGTGACCCCGCGTTCCTCGCCCGGCTCGCGGAGATCGCGCCCGACGCGTGCCCGGTGGTCGCGTACGGGGCGTTGCTGCCCCAGGCCGCGCTGGACATCCCGGCGCACGGCTGGGTCAACCTGCACTTCTCGCTGCTGCCCGCGTGGCGTGGCGCCGCGCCGGTCCAGGCCGCGATCCGCGCCGGGGACGAGATCACCGGCGCCTCGACCTTCCGCATCGTCAAGGAACTCGACGCGGGACCGGTCTTCGGCGTGGTCACCGAGCAGATCACCGGCACCGACACCGCCGGGGAGCTGCTCGCCAGGCTGGCGGAGTCCGGGGCGAAGCTGCTCGTGTCCACGATGGACGGAATCGCCGACGGAACGTTGCGCGCGGTGGAGCAGACCGGCGACGGAGTGACCTACGCGCCCAAGGTGACCGTCGAGGACGCGCGCGTGTCGTTCGCCGACCCGGCCACCGCGGTCGACCGGCAGATCCGCGCGGTCACGCCGGAACCCGGCGCGTGGGCGGAGTTCCGGGGCGAGCGGCTGAAGCTCGGCCCGGTGACGGTCGTCGACGAGCCGGGGCCCCCGCCCGGCGAACTGGTCGTGGAGCGCAAGCGGGTCCTGGTCGGCACGGCGTCGAAGCCGGTGCGGCTGGGCGAGGTGCAGGCGCAGGGGAAGAAGCGGATGGCGGCCACCGACTGGGCGCGCGGTACGAGGATCGAACAAGGAGAGCGCCTGCAGTGAACGAGCGTAGGGAACGCCGGCCGTCGAGGCCGGATCGCGGCCGTCCCGGCCAGCGTAAAGAGGGGCCGAGCCGCCCGCCGCAGATCGACCCGGCTCGTCAGGTCGCCTTCGACGTCCTGCGCGCGGTCCGTGAGGACGACGCGTACGCGAACCTGGTGCTGCCGCAACTGCTGCGCACCCGCCGGATCTCCGGTCGTGACGCGGCGCTGGCCACCGAACTGACCTACGGCACCTGCCGCGCGGTCGGCATGCTGGACGCCGTCATCGAGGCCTGCCTCGACCGGCCGCTGGCCAAGGTGGACGCCATCGTGCTGGACGGGCTGCGGCTCGGCGCGTACCAGCTGCTGCGCACCCGCATCCCCCAGCACGCCGCCGTCGGGTCCACTGTGGACCTCGTCCGCGCCGAAGTCGGTTCCTGGATCGCGGGTTTCGTGAACGCCGTGCTGCGCTCGGTGTCCGAAAAGGACGAAGAGACCTGGCTGAACGAGCTGGCGCCCGACGAGGCCGTCGATCCGATCGGGGCTTACGCCCTGCGGACGGCGCATCCGCGCTGGGTAGCCCGGTCGTTCGCGGAAGCCTTGGGGGACAAGGGGCCCGAGCTGAAGGCGGCCCTGGAGGCCGACGACGACCGCCCCGACGTCCACCTGGTCGCCCGGCCCGGCGAGATCAGCGCCGACGAACTGGCCGCGATCACCGGCGGCGACGTCGCGCCCTACTCGCCCTACGGTGTCCGGATGCCCGCGGGCTCCGGTGACCCCGGCGATATCGAGCCGATCAAGGAAAAGCTGGCCGCCGTGCAGGACGAGGGCAGCCAGCTGTGCGCCGTCGCCGTCACGAAGGTCCCGCTCACCGGCACTGACGAGCGCTGGCTGGACCTGTGCGCCGGCCCCGG
Source organism: Amycolatopsis sp. NPDC057786 (assembly GCF_042797905.1). Taxonomy (NCBI): domain Bacteria; kingdom Bacillati; phylum Actinomycetota; class Actinomycetes; order Pseudonocardiales; family Pseudonocardiaceae; genus Amycolatopsis; species Amycolatopsis sp. NPDC057786. Next base: position 29,650 of record NZ_JBHVKW010000009.1, on the reverse strand, counting down.
CGGCAAGGCCGCGCTGCTCGGCGCGCTGGCGGCGATCAGCGGCGCGACCGTCGACGCCGTCGAGAAGGCGCCGCACCGCGCGAAGCTGATCGAGAACGCCGTCCAGGGCCTGCCGGTGACGGTCCACGTCGCCGACGGCCGTGAGACCGGCCTCACGCCGGGCTACGACCGCGTCCTGGTCGACGCGCCGTGCAGCGGTCTCGGCTCGCTGCGGCGCCGCCCGGAGGCGCGCTGGCGCCGTCAGCCCAGCGACATCTCGGACCTGACGAAACTGCAGGGCCAGCTGATCACCGCGGCGCTGGACCTCGTCCGGCCCGGCGGCGTCGTCACCTATGTCGTCTGTTCGCCGCACCTGGCCGAGACCGAAGGCGTCGTGGGGGAGACCGCGCGCCGCGCCGGTGCCGAGATCGTCGACGCGCGGGAGTTCTTTCCGGACGTCCCGCAGCTCGGCAACGGTCCGTACGTCCAGTTGTGGCCGCATCGCCACGGCACGGACGCGATGTTCTGCGCCGTCCTGCGGAAGCCGGACTCCGCCGGGTGAGCAGGGTCCTCGGCCTGGTCGCGAGCTCGTGCGGCGGACTGGACACCCGGTTCGCCGCGCAGCTCGCGAAACCGGCCGCGGACCGCGGCTGGGAACTCGCGATCACGCTGACCCCCACCGCGGCCCGCTGGCTCGAGGAGACCGGCGGGCTCGGTGACCTGGAGAAGTGCACCGAGCTGCCGGTCCGCAGTACCTCCCGGCTGCCGGGCGAACCCCGGCCGCATCCGGATCCCGAGGTGTTCCTCTTCGCCCCCGCGTCCGCGAACTCCGTGGCGAAACTGGCGCTGGGCATCGCCGACAACCAGGCGCTGACCCTGCTCGGCGACGTCCTCGGCACGCCGGGGATCACGATCGTGCTGGGCTACCAGATCCAGGACACGCGGATCCACCATCCGGCGTGGCGGCGCCATCTCGACACGCTCGCGTCGGCCGGGGTCACCACCGCGAGGCTCAGCCCGGAGGCCTCGTGGACCTCCGTGCTGGACCTGCTTCCGGCGGTCTAGCGGGCGCAGAACCCGGTGTCCAGCGCCTTGGTGAGGTCGTCCGCGACCTTGGGCGGCGCGGGGTTCAGGTTCACCACGACGTTCACCCGCCTGCCGTGCGGGACGGCGCCCGACAGGTTCGCGTAGCCGACGATGTTCCCGCCGTGCCCCCAGAACGTGCCGCCGCACGACAGCGGGACGGACGCGATGCCGAGACCGTACTCCGCGCCGGGGAGCCCGACGGGCGCCGGAACGGTGCGCTGCATCTCCGCCAGTTCCGCGCGCCGCAGGAGGCGGCCGTCGACGAGCGCGCCATAGAACCGGTTCAGGTCCGCGCCGGTCGAGATCAGCCCGCCGGAGGCCCCGGCGGCCGACGGATCGAATTCGGTGTAGTCGGTGAGGCCGGCGGGACCCGGCGCGTAGCCCCTGGCGTGCGGGTACGGCAGGCCTTCGTCGCCACGCGACGGCAGGGAGGTGTCGCGCAGGCCGAGCGGCTGGGAGATCCTGCTGCGGATTTCGGTGGCGACGGACCGACCGGTGAGCGTCTCGATCAGCATCCCGGCGATGATGTAGTTCGTGTTGGAGTACGACCAGTTCGTACCGGGCGCGAACAACGGCGGATGCGCGAGGCCGATCGCCACCAGCTCTTCGGGTTCGGCGCCGCGGTGCCGCCATTCCTCGAGGTCGAGGTCCCGGAGGTAGTTGTAGATCCCGCTGGTGTGCTGGAGCAGCTGCCGCACGGTGATCTTCGTGCCGTCGTTGCCGTTCCCCTTGACGAGCCCGGGCAGGTATCGGTCGATCGGCGTGTCCAGCCGGACCTTTCCTTCGGCGACCAGTTGCAGCACCACGACGGCGACGAACGTCTTGGTGATACTGGCCGCCCGGAACTTCGAGCCGTGCGGGAACGGCGCCCCGGTCTCGACGTTCCCGACGCCTTCGCGCTCCGACCACGTCCGCCCGGACGGGGTCGTCACCGTCGCCTGCGCGCCGGGGACTCCGTCCTGTACCAGCGTCTTCAGCGCTTTGTCGACGTCGTGCCGGTCTCCGGTCGCGGCGAGCGCCGGGGTGGCCGTCGTCGCGGCGAGCAGCGCGACCAGGGAACCGGCGGCGATGATCTTCTTGCCTGGCAAGGATTTTCGCATGGATGCCACGCTAGGGACGCCCGGCCGCGGTGGCCATGGGGCAGTCCCCATACCGGACCGGGGGTCTGCCCTACCTGCCCGTGAAGGCTCAGCGCAGGCTGTGCCCCGGTGCGACGATGCCGGTCTCGTAGGCGAACACCACCGCCTGGCTGCGGTTGGCCGCTCCCAGCTTCCCGAAGATGTTGCCCACATGGGTCTTGACGGTTTCGAGGCTGATCACCAGCTCGGCCGCTATGTCCACATTGGACATGCCGGTGGCGATGAGCCGCAGCACCTCGGTCTCCCGTTTCGTCAGCGAGGACGGCCGGGGAGCGAGGCCGGACGGCGCCGGTCGCGCGGTGACCATCCGGCGGATCGCGTCGGGGAAGAGCAGTGTCTCCCCGGCGGCGATGGTCCGGATGGCGTGCGCGAACTCTTCCTTGCGGGCCCGCTTCAGCAGGAATCCGCTCGCGCCGGCGAGCAGCGCGTCGTAGACGTAGTCGTCGTTGTCGAACGTCGTGATCACGAGGACCTTCGGCGGTTCGGGGATTTCGGCCAGTACCCGCCGGGTCGCCTCGATCCCGTCCACTCCTGGCATCCGCACGTCCATCAGGACCACGTCGGGACGCGTCCGCCGCACCAGATCGACCACTTCGCCGCCGTCACCGGCCTCTCCGGCAACGGTCAGATCGGGCTGGTTGTCCAGCAGCGAGCGCAAACCGGCGCGCAGCAAGGGTTCGTCGTCGACGATCAGGACCCGCAGTGTCATGAGCGCGACCGTAGCGGGATCGTGGTCACCAGCCGCCACAGCGGTTCCCCGTCGACGGCGGGCCCCGCGACGAGTTCGCCGCGCAGCGCTTCGACACGTTCGGTGAGCCCCGGCAGTCCGTTGCCGCCGCGGCCGGACGGGACCGCGTGCTCCACGAGCGGGTTCACGATCTCGATCCGCACCGCGTCGGCGAGTACCGCGACCCGCACGGTCACCGGGCCGGGGTGGGCGTGCCTCAGCGCGTTCGTCAGTCCTTCTTGGACGATCCGGTACGCCTCCCGCGACAGGGTCGCGGGAAGTTCCGCGGCGGGCCCGGTCAGCTCGTAGTCGATCACCGCGCCACCCGCGCGAGCCCGTTCGGCCAGTGTGCCGGCCTCGATCAGCCGTCGTTCGGGTTCGCGGGAGGAGCGGTCGTCCCGCAGCAGGCCCAGTACGTGGTCGAGGTCTTCGAGCGCCGCACGGGACGACTCCTCGATGGTGCCCAGTGCCCGGCGTACCAGGTTCGGTTCGGAATCGACCAGTTCGGCGGCCGCGGCGGCCTGGATGGTCGACGTCGTCAGCGTGTGGCCGATGGAGTCGTGCAGTTCGCGGGCCAGCCGGTTGCGCTGTTCGAAGTGGTTCGCCCGGACTTCGGCCGCGGCTACGCGTTCGGCGGCCGAGGGGCCCAGCAGCGTGACGGCGCTGTACTGGAACAGTTTGGTAAAGCCGGCGAGGACGTACGCGATCACGACGAGTGTGAAGAACCCGATCGGCAGGGTCCACGCTCCGGCGACGCCGGGTTGGATCGTCACCTCTTGACCGAAGATCGCGATGGGACTGCCGCCACCTCCCGCCCACACCAGGGTCAGGACGAACCCCAGGAACAGGAAGCAGCCGAGGCCGAACAGCACCCAGCCGAGCGCGGTGTGCGCGAGCAGCCAGGCGGCCGAGCGCCGGCGTTCCGCCCAGGCAACCTTCGTGTTCGGCGGGGGCTGCGCGATCCGGGTGCCCAGCATCTGGTTGGAGAACCAGATACCGACCCGCCGCATCGGCCCAGGCAAGCCGGCCAGCGCGACCAGCACGCCCATGGCGAGTACGCCGTAGACCGCCTTCGCCCGCACGTCGCCCGGGATGAGGACGGCGGGGACGAGCGCGATCGGGAACGGGATCGCGGTGATCGCCATGCCGAGGAAACCGAACGGCAGGCTGCGGTAACTGCCGATCCGGACCAGGGGCTTGAGTGGGTTGACCATGACCGGAACGCTATTCGGCGGCGCGTGCGCGCACCTCCCACTGCGGTGCCATTTCGCGTCATACTCCAGACCGGGTCGCCGGTCACAGCCGGTTAGCGGGCGTTAGCGGCGCCCTCTTACACTCGGGCGCGTGGCTCACCGACCTTTGATCGCACCCAGCATCCTCTCCGCGGACTTCGCCCGGCTCGGCGACGAGATCCGCGCCGTCGCGGGGGAGGGGGAGACCCGCGCGGACTGGGTCCACGTCGACGTCATGGACGCGCATTTCGTGCCGAACCTGACTCTGGGCCTGCCTGTGGTGAAGTCGCTGCTCAAGGCCACCGACGTGCCGATCGACTGCCACCTGATGATCGAGAACCCCGACAAGTGGGCCATCGGGTACGCCGAGGCGGGCGCCTACAACGTCACCGTGCACGTCGAGGCCGCGCACGACCCGATCGCGCTGGCGAAGAACCTGCGCGCCGCCGGGGCGAAGGCCGGTCTGTCGATCAAGCCGAACACGCCGATCGAGGACCACCTCGAGACCCTCAAGCACTACGACACGCTTCTGGTGATGTCGGTCGAGCCCGGGTTCGGCGGTCAGTCGTTCATCGAGGGCGTCCTCGACAAGGTGCGCACCGCGCGGCGCCTGGTCGACACCGGCCACCTCAAGCTCGTCGTCGAGATCGACGGCGGGATCAACGCCGACACCATCGAGCGGGCCGCCGAAGCCGGTGTGGACTGCTTCGTCGCCGGTTCCGCCGTCTACGGCGCCGAAGACCCTGGTAAGGCGGTCGCGGCGCTGCGCGAGCAGGCGGCCCGCGTCCGCAGCTGAGCCCGCCTCTTGATCCGCCGTCGGGTCAGGAGAAGGAATCGGTCCCGATGGGTGTTGGATGTGGGGAGCACCGTTTCCATCGACGGTGCGAGCCAGGAGGAGGGCAGCAGGAGTGTTCACCGGCATTGTCGAGGAACTCGGCGAGGTCACCGCGGTCGAGCAGGTCCCGAACGCCGCGAGACTGACCGTTCGGGGGCCGCTGGTGACCAGCGACGCCGGGCACGGCGACTCCATCGCGGTGAGTGGCGTGTGCCTCACCGTGGTCGCGGTGACGGGCGGTGAGTTTACCGTCGATGTCGTGCACGAGACCCTGCAACGCTCCAGCCTCGCGAAGGTGCACGTCGGTGACGTGGTCAACCTCGAACGCGCGACGCCGGCGGGCGGCAGGCTCGGCGGGCACATCATGCAGGGCCATGTCGACGGCACCGGCGTCTTCCTCAAACGCGACGAGCAGGGACTCACCACGTTCGCGCTGCCGAAGAAGCTGTCCCGGTATGTGGTCGAGAAGGGTTCGATCGCGGTCGACGGCGTCTCTCTCACGGTCGCTTCGGTGACCGACGAGGAGTTCTCCGTCGCCCTGATCCCGACCACTCTCGACCTCACCACGCTCGGCCGGAACACCCCGGGCGACCTGGTGAACCTCGAGGTCGACGTGGTCGCCAAATACGTCGAAAAGCTGGCCATGCCGCACCTGCGCGCGCAGGGGGACAATGGCGGTACGGAGGAGCGGGCGTGAGCGAGACGAGTGCGATTCCGGGGTCGGCCGAACTGACCCCCTGTGGAAGCGGGGTGGCCGTGAACGCCGATGCCATCGAGGCGGCCATCGCCGACATCAAGGCGGGCCGTCCGGTCGTCGTGGTGGACGACGAGGACCGCGAGAACGAGGGCGACCTGATCTTCGCGGCGGAGAAGGCCACGCCCGAACTGATGGCCTTCATGGTGCGCTATACCTCGGGTTACGTCTGCGTGGCGCTGACCGAGGCCGAGGCGGACCGCCTCGATCTGCCGCCGATGTACCACACGAACCAGGACCAGCGCGGCACCGCGTACAGCGTCACGGTCGACGCCGCCGAGGGCATCACCACCGGTATCTCCGCGGCCGACCGGTCGCATACCGTCCGGCTGCTCGCCGACCCCGTGTCCAAGGCGTCGGATTTCCGGCGGCCCGGCCACGTGGTCCCGCTGCGCGCCAAGCAGGGCGGCGTCCTGCGGCGCCCAGGGCACACCGAAGCCGCCGTCGACCTGGCCCGGCTCGCCGGGCTCTCGCCGTCCGGCGTGCTCTGCGAGATCGTTTCGCAGAAGGACGAGGGCGACATGGCCCGCCGCGACGAGCTAGAGGTCTTCGCCGCGGACCACGACCTCAAGATGATCACCATCGCCGACCTGATCGCGTACCGGCGGCGCACCGAGAAGCAGGTCGAGCGGGTGGCCGAGGCGCGTATCCCGCTGTCCGCCGGCACGTTCCGGGCGGTCGGCTACGACAGCCTGCTCGACGGGATCGAGCACATCGCGTTCGTCTACGGCGAGATCGGCGACGGCGAGGACATCCTGGTCCGCGTGCACTCCGAGTGCCTGACCGGTGACGTCTTCGGCTCGCTGCGCTGCGACTGCGGCCCGCAGCTGGAGGCCGCGCTGGAAGCGGTCGCCAAGGAAGGGCGGGGGATCGTGCTCTACATCCGCGGTCACGAAGGCCGCGGCATCGGGCTGCTGCACAAACTGCAGGCCTACCAGCTACAGGACGCCGGCGCGGACACCGTCGACGCGAACCTGCAGCTCGGCGTCCCCGCCGACGCGCGGGACTACGGCACCGGCGCGCAGATCCTGTGCGACCTCGGCGTCCGCTCGATGCGGCTGCTGACGAACAACCCGGCCAAACGCGTCGGGTTGGAGGGCTACGGCCTGCGGGTGAGCGGGCGGGTGTCGCTGCCGATCTCGCCGAACCCGGAGAACCTGCGCTACCTCAAGACCAAACGGGACCGGATGGGGCACGACCTGTCCCAGCTGGAGCATTTCGACCAGGTCGGCGCCGAGGTCGACCAGGGCAACGGAGGTGGCACGCGGTGAGCGGCGAGGGCCGTCCGGAGGTCGAACTCGACCTGTCCGACTGTAAGAACATCCGGCTCGGGATCGTGGCCACGCGTTGGCACACGAAGATCACGAGCGCGCTGCTGGAACGCGCCATCGAGGCGGCCAAGGCGGCCGACCTGGAGGAAGAGCCGACGGTCGTGCGCGTCGCGGGCGCCGTCGAGCTGCCCGTCGCGGCGCAGGCGCTGGCCCGCACGCACGACGCGGTCGTCGCGCTGGGCGTGGTCATCCGGGGCGGGACGCCGCATTTCGAGTACGTCTGCGACGCGGTCACCGCGGGCCTGACCAGGGTCGCGCTCGACGAGAGCACCCCGGTCGGCAACGGCGTCCTCACCTGCGACACCGAGCAGCAAGCCCTCGACCGGTCGGGGCTGCCCGGCTCCGTCGAGGACAAAGGCTACGAAGCGACGGTCGCCGCGCTGGACGCCGCGCACGCGCTGCGGAACCTGCGCCAGCCGTGGACCGAGCGGGGATTCGTGTGAGCGTCGAGGCGGATGTGATGACGGAGTCCGAGGTCGTGGTGGTGCGGCCCCGCCGTGCTCTGGTGATGTGCTCGGTGCTGGCGGTGATCATGCTGGCGACGTTCGTGGTCGTCGCGGTCCTGCTGCGCGGCTCGGACACCGGCGTGATCTTCCAGCCGTCCGACCAGGCGGCGATGATCGGCATCGGGGTCCTGCTCGCCGCGGGCACGATGCTGTTCGCGACCGCGCGCGTGAAGGCCGACGCCGACGGCATCGAGGTCCGGAACGTGCTGATGACCAAGAAGTTCGCGTGGAACGAGGTGCTCTCGGTGAGCTTCCCGGACGGGGCCTCGTGGGCGCGGCTGGAGCTGCCGGACGACGAGTACTACTCGGTCATGGCGGTGCAGGCGGTGGACAGGGAACGCGCGGTGGCCGCGGTACGGGCGTTGCGGAAGCTGCACAAGGCGGCCTGGGAAGGCTGACCGCGCTCTCTTGACTGCAATGAAGGGGCCTCTTTCATCGCGTTCGGGGCCCTCGCATACCGCGGGCGGCCAGGGACGCCGGAACGTGGTGGGTCGGGGTGGTCGTGAGTGGCGATTCTGGTTAGAGCCAGCCGTGTCTCAGCTACCTGCTGCCGATGTGCCGGTGGCGTTTTCGCGTGACTGGATGGACGACACACGTGTTGGGATGGACGACTCGCGTGTTCAGGCGGACGACTCGCGGTGGGACCGGGCCGCGCGTCGTGTCGTCCATCCAGTCACGCGTGTCGTCCGCCGGATCACGCGTGTCGTCCGGTCGATCACGGGAAATCGGCGGTGCTGGACCTCGTGAGTGGTGAGGACGGTTAGAACCCGAATCGCCACTCACGACCACCCCGACCCCAGGACCAGAGGCCGCCGTCAAGGTCACTAGTCCGTGAAGGCCTCCTTGAGGGACTCTGGGGCCCTCAACGAGCCTTCACGGACGTGGGTGACCGCAACGTCGCGGGCGGCTGCCATGAACGGTCCTTTCCTTGCGAAATTTGCCAGGAAAGGACCGTTCATGGCGTTCGGGGCGCACCCGCCCGCCGCTCAAAGCGAAAGGTCCACCACGATCGGCGCGTGGTCCGAGGGCCCCTTCCCCTTCCGTGCCTCACGGTCCACATAGGAATCCGTCACCGCGCCGGCCACGGCGGCGTCGGCGTACACGAGGTCGATCCGCATTCCCTTGTTGTTCGGGAAGTTCCCCGCCCGGTAGTCCCAGTACGTGAACGGGTGGTCGTACTTCAGCGGCCGCGGGAACACGTCCGACAGCCCGAGGTCGCGCAGTGCGGCGAGCGCCTTCCGCTCCGGCTCGGTCACGTGCGTCGATTCGGCGAACACGCCGATGTCCCACACGTCCGCGTCGGTCGGCGCGATGTTGAAGTCGCCGAGCACCGCGAACGGCAGCCCGCGCGCCTGCTCCTCCCGCACGGTCGCCTCCAGCGCCGAAAGCCAGGCGAGTTTGTAGCCGTAGTGCGGGTTCTCCAGGTCACGCCCATTCGGCACGTACACCGACCACAGCCGTAGCCCGCCGCAGGTGGCGCCGATGGCCCGCGCGTCGGCCTTGTCCTCGAAGGTCGGCTCGCCGGTCAAGCCCCGTGTCACGTCTTCCAGACCGACGCGCGACACGATCGCGACGCCGTTCCAGCGTCCGATGCCGTACGCGGCCGTCTCATAGCCCAGTTCCTTCACGGCGTCGAAGGGGAAGGCGTCGGTACCGCATTTGAGTTCCTGCAGGCACAGCACGTCCGGCTGTACCGAGCCGAGCCAGTCCAGCACCCTCGGCAGCCGGGGCCCGATCGAGTTCACGTTCCAGGTCGCGATCCGCATGCCCGCGAGCGTCCCACACCCCACCGACACGATGACGTGAAAGGGCCCCTGCCGCGGCGGGTCACGTCGCGACAGGGGCCCCGGCCGGGGTGGAGGTCAGACCCCGGTGGTCGAGCGGATCCAGGAGCGGGCCGAAGCGACGCTGCCGTAGTTGTTGGTGCCGCGGATGTTCGAGCCGCTCTGGTTCTGCACGGTCGATGCGACGCCGACCTGGACGCCGTTGTAGACCTGGGGGCCGCCCGAGTCGCCCTTCCACGCCGAACCGTTGATGCCGACGCTCTGGATGGCCGGGCCGCCGTAGGCGTCGCGCGAGCTGCCGGTGACGCGGACGTCGGCCACCTTCAGCGCCGAGGCGGGCGGGCCGGTCGGGGTCTCGCGGCCCCAGCCGTAGAGCTGGTTGGTGCTGCCGACGGGCGGATTCGAGCTGGTCAGGCTGATCGGCGTGACACCGGCGTCGGAGGCCAGGTGCAGCAACGAGATGTCGGCGCCGTTCGGCGAGGACACCTTGCGGTCGACGGCGATCTCGCGGCCGCCCTGGAGCTGGTTGCTGCCGACGCGGACCCGCATGCCGCTGCCGTCGGAGTCGAGGCAGTGCTTGGCGGTCAGGACCCAGCGCTGGGCGATGACGCTGCCGGAGCAGTTGAACCCGTCCCACTGGCGGCCAGGGGTGTTGACGTAGATCTGGGCGCCCCAGCTCACGGTGGGGGCGGTGCCGCCGCCCACGATGTTGGGCTGGACACCGGTGGGGGTGGCCGCCGAGGCGACGCCGGCGGTCATGGTGAGGGCTGCGGCGGCGAGGGTGGCGGCGCCCAGCGTACGAAGACGGCTCACGGTGCAGGAGTCCTTTCGAGCGTCATCTGACGAAGAACCGAGTGAAGTGGAACTGGGACGGAAAGTAATCAACCGATTCACTCGCCAGGAACCAACGAACGTCGGTTCCGGCGGAAGACCCGACTTAGGTCGGTATACGTAGTGAAATACGGACCGGATCGTGGGAACGGCCACTCGAAGGGTTGACGGGAGCGCGGCTAAGGACGGGGCCTCGTCGGACTGTCGGTGGTGCCCCATAGGCTTGGCGGCGTGGCTGACCCGACCACCTACCGTCCCTCGCCGGGGAGCATCCCGGACGCCCCTGGCGTGTACAAATTTCGTGACGCCACGAAGAGGGTCATCTACGTCGGCAAGGCGAAAAGCCTTCGCAGCAGGCTGAACTCGTACTTCGCGGACATCACGGGCCTGCATCCGCGCACCCGCCAGATGGTGACGACGGCGGCGAGCGTCGAGTGGACCGTGGTGAGCACCGAGGTCGAGGCGCTCCAGCTGGAGTACAACTGGATCAAGGAGTTCGACCCGCGGTTCAACGTCCGTTACCGTGACGACAAGAGCTATCCGGTCCTCGCCGTCACCATGAACGAGGAGTTCCCGCGCCTGCACGTCTATCGCGGCGCGCGCAAGAAGGGCGTGCGGTATTTCGGTCCGTACGCGCACGCCTGGGCCATCCGCGAAACGCTCGACCTGCTGCTCCGGGTCTTCCCAGCGCGCACCTGCTCGGCGGGCGTCTTCAAACGGCACGGCCAGATCGGCAGGCCCTGCCTTCTCGGCTACATCGGCAAATGTTCCGCGCCGTGCGTCGGCAAGGTCTCCGCCGACGAACACCGTGCGATCGTCGAAGACTTCTGTGACTTCCTCGCCGGCCGCACCGACGCGCTGATCCGCCGCCTGGAACAGGAAATGGCGGCCGCGTCCGAAGAGCTGGAGTTCGAGCGCGCGGCCCGGCTGCGCGACGACCTCGGCGCGTTGCGGCGCGCGATGGAGAAGCAGGCCGTGGTGCTCGGCGACGGCACGGACGCGGACGTCGTGGCCTTCGCCCACGACGATCTCGAAGCCGCCGTCCAGGTCTTCCACGTGCGCGGCGGCCGGGTCCGTGGCCAGCGCGGATGGGTGATCGACAAGGCCGAGGAGATGGGCGTCCAGGAACTCGTCGACCACTTCATCACCCAGTTCTACGGTGAACAGGCCGAACGCGCGGACGATCCCGACGGCGGCCCGCCGGTGCCGCGCGAGGTCCTCGTCCCCGAACTGCCCGCCGACGCGGAGGCGCTCGGGGAGTGGCTTTCCGGGCTGCGCGGGTCGAGGGTGAGCCTGCGGGTCCCGCAGCGCGGCGACAAACGCGCCCTCGCGGAGACCGTGACGCGCAACGCCGGAGAGGCGTTCACCCAGCACAAACTGCGCCGCGCGGGAGATCTCACCGCGCGCTCGGCCGCGCTGGCGGAACTGCAGGACTACCTGGCGCTGGAAACCGCGCCGCTGCGCATCGAATGCGTCGACATCAGCCATATCCAGGGCAGTGACGTGGTGGCGTCGCTCGTGGTGTTCGAGGACGGGATCCCGCGCAAGTCCGAGTACCGGCGCTTCGCGCTGCGCGAAGCCGCGGAGGAAGGGGACGTCGCGTCGATCGCCGAGGTCGTCCGCCGCCGTTTTTCCCGCTACCTCAAGGAAAATGCCGAGGGTGCCGAGGTCGATCCGGACCGTCCGGGCATCGACCCGGAGACCGGTAAACCGCGCAAGTTCGCCTACGCGCCGAACCTGCTCGTCGTCGACGGCGCGGGCCCGCAGGCCACCGCGGCCGCGGACGTCCTTTCCGAACTGGGCGTCACCGACGTCGCCGTGGTCGGCCTGGCGAAGCGGCTGGAGGAGGTGTGGCTCCCGGGCGATCCGGATCCGGTGATCCTGCCGCGCACCTCCGACGCGCTGTATCTGTTGCAGCGGTTGCGTGACGAGGCGCACCGCTTCGCCATCCGGTACCACCGGGAGAAGCGGTCCAAACGGATGCAGGTGTCCGCATTGGACGGTGTGCCCGGGCTGGGGCAGGCTCGCCGTACCGCGCTGATCAAGCATTTCGGCTCGGTGAAGAAACTCCGCGAAGCGCGGATAGAGGAGATCGAGGCGGTGCCCGGCTTCGGCAGGCGCACCGCCGAAGCGGTCGTCGCGGCACTCGCAGGGGAGCAGCCGCAGGCGGCGGGGGAGTCCAGTACGTGACCGGTGAAGGGACCATCGTGAGTGCGCAAGAAGAAGGCCGCGGTTCGGGGATGGAGGTCGCGGTCGTTTCCGGTCTGTCCGGAGCCGGCCGCAGCACGGCCGCGAAATGCCTGGAGGATCTGGGCTGGTTCGTGGTGGACAACCTGCCGCCCGAGCTGATCGCCACCATGGTCGAGCTCGGCGCGCAGGCGCGGGGCGCGATCACCAAGGTCGCCGTGGTGATGGACGTGCGCTCGCGCGCGTTCACCGACGACCTGGCGTCGGTGATCAAGGACCTCGACGCCCGCGGCTACAAGCCGCGCGTCCTGTTCCTGGAGGCCACGGACGCGGTGCTGGTGCGCCGGTTCGAGGCCGTCCGGCGCGGTCACCCGATGCAGGGCGACGGCAGGCTCGCCGACGGCATCACCGCCGAGCGCACGCTCCTGGAGCCGCTGCGGGAAGAGGCCGACCTCGTGCTCGACACGTCGTCGCTTTCGGTGCACGACCTGCGCGCCAAGATCGAGGACGCCTTCGGTTCCGAGTCGAGCACGCAGACCAGGGTCACCGTGCTGTCGTTCGGCTACAAGTACGGCCTGCCGATGGACGCCGACCTGGTGATGGACGTCCGGTTCCTGCCGAACCCGTTCTGGATCCCGGAACTGCGCGACCACACCGGCCTCGAAGGCGAGGTCCGCAACTACGTGCTCAGCCAGGAGGGCGCGGACGAGTTCCTCGACCGCTACCACCAGCTGCTGCGCCTGATCGGCGCGGGCTACAAGCGCGAGGGCAAGCGGTACCTGACGCTGGCCGTCGGCTGCACGGGCGGGAAGCACCGCAGTGTCGCCATTTCCGAGGAGCTCGCCCAGCGTCTGTCCAATGAGGACGGTATGGCCGTGAAGGTGGTGCACCGCGACCTTGGCCGCGAGTGAACCGCGCGCGGTCGCACTGGGGGGCGGGCACGGCCTGCACGCCACCCTCACCGCGTTGCGCCGGGTGACCTCGCAGGTCACCGCCGTGGTCACCGTCGCGGACGACGGGGGCTCGTCCGGCAGGCTGCGCCGGGAGCTCGGGCTGCTGCCACCGGGCGACCTGCGGCAGGCCTTCGCCGCGTTCGCCGCCGAAGACGGCGGGACGCTGTGGGCGGAGGTGTTCCAGCATCGCTTCGGCGGTGACGGCGCGCTCGCCGGGCACGCGGTCGGAAACCTGTTGCTGGCCGGGTTGTTCGAGGTGCTCGGGGATCCCGTCGCCGCGCTCGACGAGGCGAGCAGGCTCATGGGCATCTCCGGCCGTGTCCTGCCGATGTCACCCGAACCACTGGAGATCCAGGGTGAGGTTTCGGGGCTGGACGCCGAGAATCCCGAGGCGGTCCGGCGGATCCGCGGTCAGGTGGCGGTGGCGACGACCCCTGGGCAGGTGCACAGGATCAGCCTGCACCCGTCCGGTCAGGCCGATCGGCCGCCGCGTGGCTGCGCCGAGGCGATCGAGGCGGTGCTCGGCGCGGACGTGGTGTTCCTCGGTCCGGGGTCCTGGTTCACCAGTGTGCTGCCCCATCTGCTGGTGCCGGATCTGCACGACGCGTTGCTCCGAACGGACGCCACGAAGGTCGTGATCCTCAACCTGATCCCCCAACCGGGGGAGACGGCGGGGTTCTCGCCGGAAAAGCATTTGGACGTACTCTTCGAACACGCCCCGGAATTGCGGGTGGACGCGGTCATCGCGGACCGGGACTCGGTGCCCTCACCAGCCCGGTTGCGAGACGCGGCCGGGAGACTGGGCGCGCGGGCGTTGCTGGGGGCGGTGGCTGACCCGGTCGTGACGGGGCGGCATGATCCTGATGCGCTCGCGGGCTGTATGCGGGACGCTCTCGGTCTCACCGGGGGAGGAGCTGAAGGTATGGAGGGGCAGCGATGGCGATGACCGCCGCCGTGAAGGACGAGCTGAGCCGGCTGGAGATCACCAAGATCGGCCCGCGCCGCGCGGAGGTCGCGTCGATGCTGCGATTCGCGGGCGGGCTGCACATCGTGGCCGGCCGCGTCGTGGTGGAGGCCGAACTCGACACCGGTTCGGTGGCGAGGCGGCTGCGCAAGGAGATCCACGAACTGTACGGACACCAGTCCGACGTCCACGTCATCTCCTCCAGCGGACTGCGCAAGGGCACGCGGTACGTCGTCAGGGTGGTCAAGGACGGCGAGGGACTGGCCAGGCAGACCGGCCTGATCGACCAGCGCGGCCGTCCGGTGCGCGGGCTGCCCGCCGCCGTCGTGTCCGGCGGTGTCGCCGACGCGGAAGCCGCCTGGCGCGGCGCGTTCCTGGCGCACGGTTCGCTCACCGAGCCCGGGCGTTCGTCGTCGCTGGAGGTGACCTGCCCGGGCCCCGAGGCCGCGCTGGCGCTCGTCGGCGCCGCCCGTCGGATGGGTATCCAGGCCAAGTCGCGCGAGGTCCGCGGCGCGGACCGGGTCGTCGTGCGGGACGGTGACGCCATCGGCGCGCTGCTGACCCGGCTCGGTGCGCACACGAGCGTGCTCGCGTGGGAAGAGCGGCGTATGCGCCGTGAGGTGCGCGCCACCGCGAACCGGCTGGCGAACTTCGACGACGCGAACCTGCGGCGTTCGGCCCGCGCGGCCGTCGCGGCGGCGGCCAGGGTGGAGCGCGCGCTGGACATTCTCGGCGACTCCGCTCCGGAGCACCTGCTCGCCGCGGGCAAGCTGCGCCTGTCGAACCGGCAGGCCTCGCTCGAAGAGCTGGGCCAGCTGTCCGATCCGCAGATGACCAAGGACGCCGTCGCCGGCCGGATCCGCCGCCTGCTGGCGATGGCCGACAAGAAGGCGAAGGAACAAGGCATTCCGGACACCGAATCCGCTGTCACCCCGGACATGCTCGAAGAAGACGAGGCCTGACCGGCCCGCGTTTAGTCCTCTGAATGCGGTACTTGCGTGTGCAAGGACCGCATCCAGAGGACTAAACGCGGTGTTCGCCGAAGACGTCGCACGTCGCCGGCTCGCCCTCGAGGGCGGCGGTCGCCAGGAGGACGGCGCCCGAGGTCCACGTGGTGCGCTCGTCCGGCCAGAATTCCTCGTCCGCGTACTGATACCCGGTCCAGTACGAGCCGTCGTCGTGCCGGAGCCGCGCCACGCACGCGAGGAGTTCTTCCGCGCGGACCCGGTCTCCACGGGCGGCGAGAGTCAGTGCCAGCTCGGCGGTCTCCCCGCCGGTGACCCACGGTTCGTGATGCACACAGCGCACACCCAGCCCGGGTGCGACGAACCGATCCCAGCCCGCCGCCAGCCGCGCCGAGGCGTCGGCACCGGTCACTACGGAGGCCAGAACCGGGTAGTACCAGTCCATCGCGTGCGGTTTCGCCACAAAGAGCCGTGGGCCGCCGACCAGGGCAGCGCGCAGCCGGTGCGCCGCGTTCCGCCATTGTGGACGGTCCAGCCCCATCGTGGACGCGAGCGCCAGCGCCTGCGTCAGCGCGTGGTGGATGCTGCTGCATCCCGTGACCAGCCGGACTTCGGGGTCGTCGCGCCACGACAGGGCACCCGACGGTTGCTGCCGCCGCAGGACGGCGTCGACGGCCTTGTCCACGACGGGCCACATCCGCTCCAGCCAGGCGCCGTCCCCGGTCAGCAGGAAATGGTGCCGCGTCCCGACCGCGATGTAGGCGGTGAAGTTCGTGTCCATAGTGGACAAGTCGATTCCGCCGCCGCGGTACCGGGCAGCCCAGGATCCGTCGGGACGCTGGTTCCGGACGAGCCAGTCGTACGCCGCTTCGGCCTCGGTGCTGAACCCGGCGACGTCCAGTCCCATGGCTGCTTCGAGATGGTTCCACGGATCAAGGTGCCCGCCGGTTTCCCAAGGGATCCCGCCGTCGGGCCGCTGCACGGCCGCGATACCGGCGGCGGTGGCCTTCACGGTTTGCGCGCGTAGACGACGAGGCTCTTGCCGAGCACGGGATTCAGCGCCCACTCGGCGAACCGCACCGGCCGGGGGCTCCGCATGATGTCCCAGACCAGGAACCGGTGGTACAGCGCGCAGAGCCGGTGCTCCTCGTCGGGGCCGACCGCGCATTTCAGCCACCAGTACGGCGAATGCAGGGCGTGCGCGTGATGGCTGACTTCCGTCCGCAGCCCGGCTTCCCGGAGCTTGCCGAGCAGTTCGCGGCGGCGGTAGATCCGGATGTGCCCGCCTTCGACCTCGTGGTACGCGTCCGAGAGCAGCCAGCAGATCCGCTCCGGCCACCAGCGCGGCACGGTCGCCACCAGTCTGCCGCCAGGCGCCAGCACGCGGCTCGCCTCCGCGAGCACCGTCCGGTCGGCGTGGATGTGCTCCAGCGTCTCGGCCACGATCACCCGGGTGAACGAACCGCTGGGGAACGGAAGCTTGAGGGCGTCCGCACGGACGGCCAGCGCCGAAGCCGTGGCGGGTGCCTCGCCCGCCTCCGCCAGGTTGGCGAACATGTCCCGCACGTGTTTGAGCGCGATGTCGTCGAGGTCGGCGGCGATCACGTCAGCGCCGCGTTTGTACGCCTCGAAGGCGTGCCGACCGTCCCCGCAGCCGAGATCCAGCACCCGGTCCCCGGGGCCGACGGGGAACCGGTCGAAGTCGACGGTCAGCACCCCGCACGCTCCCGGCCGAGAACGCGCCGGTAGTACGCCGCGGTCTCCTCGGCGGTGCGTCGCCAGCTCAGCGCCCCGGCCGTTTCCAGGCCGCGGGCCGCGAGGTCGGCGCGCAGGTGTTCGTCGCCGAGGACCTTGGTGAGCGCCTCCGCGAGCGCCGGTCCGTCACCCGGCGGCACCAGGATCCCCGCTTCGCCGACGACCTCGGGAAGCGCCCCGCCCGTCGTCGCGACGACCGGCGTCCCACAGGCCATCGCCTCGGCGGCCGGGAGGGAGAACCCTTCGAACAGCGAAGGGATACAAGCGATTTCGGCGGAACAGAGCAGCCGCGCGAGTTCGTCGTCGGTCAGTCCGCCGACGAACCGGACACGGGCGTCGGGGCCGAGCTTCGCGAGTGCCCGCGCCGCCGGGCCGTCCGGTTTCGGTTTGCCGACGATCACCAGTTCGCCCTCGATCCGTTCCCACGCCGACAGGAGGTGTTCGAGTCCCTTCAACGGTTCGTCCGCGCTGGCGGTGGCCACGACGCGTCCGGGGACCCGCGCGATTTCGGGCCGCGGCCGGAAGACCCTGGTGTCGGCGGACAGCGGGACGACGTGGATCCGGTCCTCCGGGAGACCCATTTCCCGGCCGATGGCCGTGCGGGAAGCCTGGGACACCGTCAGCGCAGGTAGTCGCCGTGCGACGCGGTGCTGCATTTCCACGAACCCGTACCACCGCTCGACCTGTGCCGCTGCGCGCCCGGTGACGGTGGCGAGCTTCAACGCCCGGTCCACGGCGATCGGATGGTGGATGGTGGCGATCGTCGGCAGTCCACAGTGGAGCATGCCGTAGCCGAGCCCCTGGTTGTCGTGGACGATGTCGAATTCACCCCGGCGTTTCGCGAGAGCGCGGGTGGCACGCAGGGAGAACGCGAGTGGTTCGGGGAAGCCGCCGCGCCGCATGCCGAGGAACTCCACCCACGACGGCAGATCGCGGAGTTCCCGCGGCCGCGGTGTCCGGAAGGGATTCGGCTCGGCGAACAGATCGAGCCCCGGGATCTTCGTCAACCGCACGCCGTCATCGACCTCCGGGTACGGAGGCCCGGACAGCACCTCGACGTGATGCCCCAGCGCGGCGAGTTCGCGGCTCAGATGCCGGACGTACACGCCCTGACCGCCGCTGCGCGGGTTCCCGCGGTAGGTCAGGAGCGCGATCCGCAGGGCGCTCACCGCTCACTCCCGCGTACCCCAGTACTCGAGCTGCTCGCGGATCTTCCGCGTTTCGCCGTGTCGTTCGCCGCGGACCTCGACGGAATCGTCCAGCAGCAGGGTCCAGGTCGAGAGCGCCTCGGTGACCTGGCCCGCCTTGGCGAGGGCGAGCGCGAGGCCGAACCGGAGGTCGAGGACGTCGGGATGCCGGTCATTCAGCCGTCCCCTCGCTTCGCCGAGGAGCCGTCGATACTCCGAAACGACGGGGGGGGGCTCGATTTCGGCGCTCCAGAACGCGATGTTGTGCCGGACGTGGCTGACGATCTCGTCTTCGCCCAGCGCCTGTTTCGCGTGCGGCAGCAGTTCCCTGGAAAGACGGAGGGATTCCTCCCCACCGCCGGTCTTGCCCGTCGCCACCGCGAGTAGGTGCCGGGCGTGCAGCGTCTCGCGATGATCGGCTCCGAGAGCGTGGGTGGCGTCGCGGACGAGCGCTTCGAACGCGGCCCGCGACTCTTCGAAGCGGCCGAGTTCCATGAGGAGGTATCCGATGTTGTGGCGAATGCTCAAGACCTCTTCGTCGCCGTCGGACAGGGTGGTCGCGGCGATCGGCAGCAGTTCTTCGAACCGGGCGAGCGCCGCGGCCGCGTCCCCCGCCTTGCCGGTCCACGTCGCGTGCCGAGCCTTGCAGCGCAGCGTGATCCGGTCGGTCCCGCCGAGTTCCCGTTCCGCGCGGCTCGCCCAAGCCGCCCAGCGTTCCCGGTTTTCTACGGGGATGTGGGACGCCCTCCGCTCCAACGCGGCGAGGGCGTCCTCGCGGAGTCCGGCGAGCCAGAAGTGCTCGGCTTCGTTGGCCGCCGCGTAGCCCTGTTCCAGCGTCGGCTCGTCGTCTCCGGTCACCAGTGCCACCTCCGAGGTCGCCGCCGCCAGCCGGGCGTGGAGCCGGGTCGCCGTATCGGGGGAAAGTGCGGGCGCGTCGGAGATCAGCAGGACGGTTTCGTCGGCGAGGCCCGCTCGCGTCCGGCTGACCGAGTCACCGAGCCCGGCCAGGAAGTCGCGGACGTGCACCCGGCGAGCCGGGCCACCCGCCGCCGCGCTCGCCGCGGTGAGGATCGAGATCGGGATGGGTCCGCGAGTCGCGGCGAGGCCCAGCAACTCCAGTAGGACGGTGTGCCCTGGCTGCGGCGAGGCCACCGCGCCGGTGCCCTGCTCGACGTCGGCCTCCTCTTGCGCCACGCTGATGAAGGTGACCGTCGAATCGCCGAGCCGGAGCACATCACCATGCTTCAGCACGGCGTTCGGCATCCGCTGTCCGTCGACGAAGGTGCCGTTGGCGGAATCCAGGTCCGTCAGCCACGCGTTCGTGCCGTCCCAGCGGATCTTGCAGTGCAGCCGGGAGACCCGCGAGTCCCCGAGCCGGACCGCGGCGTTCCTGCTGCGGCCGAGCGTCGTGAGCCCGAAGGACAGGTCGTGGTGCGCGGGCGGCTGACCGGGGACGTCGATGATCAACGTGGCCGGGGTGATCCTCGGTGAAGTGGGTGAGCCGGTGTCATGGCCCCCCGGAACGAGGTCACCCGCGTGGACTTCCTCCGGTTCGCGGCTCAGGCCCGGTACGCCGTCCTGCCGATCGAGCCGGATCTCGAACGCCGACCGCAGGAGGCCCGGTTTCCTGGTCGCCACCACCGTTTTGACCCACTCCAGCGCCGGTTCCCGCGACAGGTCGAGGAGAACCGCGCGCAGCCGCCGCTGGGGTTCGTGGTCCAGGTCGTCGAGCCCGTCGATCGCGATCCGCACCGGTGCTCCGGTCCACTGTGGAGCGAGCGTCCGAAGTGGACCGAGCAGCGCCAGGTCGAAGGCGCTCGCACCGCTGCGGGCGGCGTCGTCGAGCCCGGCGCGGTGCGCCCGCTCGGCTTCGGCGAAACCGGGCACGGTGCGCCGCAGCTGGCGGGCGAGTTCCCGCGCGAGCCGCTCGGCCGTGTCGCCGCGGCTCGCGAACAGGACGCCGTGCAGGAAGTCGGGCGGTACATAGGAGCCGGCCACCGACGGCCGGGCGAGCGCGGCGAGTATGGTCGACTTCCCCGCGCCGGCTTCACCCGTGATAGCGACCAGCCGGGCGCCGGTGAGCAGGCGCCCGACGGTCTCGCCGAGTTTCGGATTCTGGCGGTAGTTCGTGGTCAGGCGTTCGATCCGGGGCGCGGCCGGGTTGCCCGCCAGCGGGGAACGCCGCCAAGCGGGGGAGGAGTTCAGCGCGAGCCACAGCCCTTGATCGGCCTCGGCCACCTCACGGGTGCCGTCGAAACCGAGGTGGATGGCGGTCTGCATCGGGCACAGGCCGGTGATCACCCGTTTGAGATCCGCGCAGCGGACGCGTTCGCCGAACTCCGCGTGCCCCGACCGCAGCACCGAGACCAGCGACCGGCTGAAACACCCGTCGGCGGCGACGCGGTCGTCCGAGGCGGTGAGCAGGTCGAAACGTTTGCCCGCTTCGCCGACGATCCTCAGCCAGCGTTGGCCCGCCTGCCGTGCCCCGATGCCGGCGTGGCAGGTGTCGAGCAGGATCACCAGACCGTCCAGCATCGAATAGCGGCCGAGCAGCTCTTTGATGCGCTGGGCGAACAGGAACGACCTGCGGCTGTCCACCGGCAGACCGGTGTCCTTGGTGAGGAAGTAGAAATCGTCGTCGGCGTATTCGCCGTGGCCGACGAGCGAGAGGAAGAGCGTCGCCTCGTCGTCCGACGCGCGCTCGAAGGCCTCCACGAGCGCGTCGTCCAGCTCGACCATGGTCGGGTCGACGAGCAGGCCGCGGCCGTCTTCGAGCGCGGGCACGCAGCCGCCGATCTCGGGGTCGAGCAGGGCCGTCGACACCTGATGTCCCGCGTCGGGGAGGAACGAGAGAAGGTTCAGTGAGTCGCATTGCGACGCGACCACCAACGACCTCCGCTCTCCCACGGAGATCACTTTGGCTCATCGGACGGTCACCGGCAAGGGCGGCCGCGATACTGTGCGCCATGGCTCGGATCGTTCTGGTGCACGGCATCGCCCAGGAACAGAAGTCCGCGGACACCCTCGAGGCCGAATGGCTGCCGAGTCTGGCCGGCGGTATCCGGCTCGCCGGTGACACCGCGCTGGCCGACGCCGTGTGGCGCGACGCCCGGCCCGGCGACGCGAGAATGGCCTTCTACGGTGACCTTTTCCGCAAGGAGGGCCAGCAAGGCGGTGCGGACGAACTCACCGCGGACGAGTGGGCGCTTGCCGAGACCCTGGCGGCGGAATGGCTCCGGAACGCGGCGTCGTCGGCGTCCCGCGAGACGGACCGTGACCGGGCGCGGGCCGAGCTGGCCCAGCTCGGCGGTCCGTCCGGGGAGCCCCAAGGGGTGCGTGCGGCCGCCCGCCCGGTGCTCAACGCGCTGGTGCGGCTGAAGCCGTTCGCGAGGCTTGGGGTCGCGTTCGCCGAACGCGTGGTGGTCAAGGCACTCAAACAGGTGACGTTGTACCTCACCGACGAGACGATCCGGGAACGCGTGCAGGAGCGTGTCGCCGAGCTCATCGGGCCGGAGACCGAGGTGATCGTCGGGCATTCGCTCGGTTCGGTCGTCGCCTACGAGGCCGCCCATCTGCACGGCCGTCCGCTGCCGCTGCTGCTCACCCTCGGCTCGCCACTGGGCTTGCGCACGGTGGTCTACGAACGGACCCGTCCGCAGCCGCCGTCCGTCCCGCCCGGCGTCGCGCGCTGGGTGAACCTGGCCGACCGCGACGATCTCGTCGCCGCCCGGCCGGATCTCAGCGGGATGTTCCCCGGCGCCGACGGGGTCCTGGACAGTGGCTACACCGTCGACAACGGGGCGAAACCGCACGAGGCGGCGTTCTACCTCGCCAAGCGACGGACCGGGGAGGCCCTCTCCCGGGCGTTAACCTGCGGCGGGCAGGCGTAACGCGGCGGTTTCCGTGGTGACGACCGATGGAAACAGCTTCCCTCGAACATCGCCGGTGAGGTGATCTTCGAGGGAAGGGGAAGCCATGCGGGTATCGGCGGAGGTCGACAGGTGGCTCGCGCGGCGTAGCAGCCGGGCGGGTGACTGGTGGGCGGCGGAGCTGGTCGCCGCCAAACGCGGGACCCGGGTTTCGGTGGTGATCCCGGCCCGCGACGAGGAGGCGACGGTGGGCGCGATCGTCGGCACCATCCGGCGCGAACTCGTCGAACGGTTCCCCCTGGTGGACGAGATCCTGGTGGTGGACAGCCATTCCACCGACGCCACCGCCGAGGTCGCCCGTGCGGCAGGAGCGGACGTCGTCGCGCAGGACGCGGTGTTCCCGGAGCTGGAAAGCCTGGCGGGCAAGGGAGAAGCGCTCTGGAAGGGCGTCGCCGAAACGACCGGCGACCTTGTCGTCTTCGTCGACGGCGATCTCCGCGACTTCACGTCCGGATACGTGACCGGTCTGCTGGGACTGCTGTTGACCGACCCGGGGATCGCCTACGTCAAAGGCTTCTACCACCGTCCGCTCGCCGGGACGGCGGGCGTCGAACCCGACGGCGGCGGCCGCGTCACCGAACTCGTCGCCCGTCCGCTGCTCAATATGTACTGGCCGGAACTGGCCGGTTTCGTCCAGCCGCTCGCCGGTGAGTACGCGGGACGGCGCGAAGTACTCGAAGGGATCCCGTTCGTCACGCACTACGGCGTCGAGGTCGGCCATCTGATCGACCTGCTCGAAGCGCACGGGCTCGACGCGCTCGCGCAGGTCGACCTCGGCCACCGGACCCACCGCCACCAGGGCACGCAGGCACTCGGCCGGATGTCCGCGCAGATCATGCTGACCCTGATGGACCGGCTGGAACGCGGCGGCCGGGTGATCTCCGCGGCGCCCCCGTCGACGTCGCTGGCCCAGTTCCGGCGCGGTGCGGGGGAGTCCGTCGAGCGGGAACTCGTGCTCACCGACGTGGCCCTCACGCAGCGGCCGCCGCTGGAGAGCCTCCCGCCGGAGATCCGGTCGGAGAACTCACCCTGCTTGCGAAGGAGCGCTTAGCGCCTCTTTGGGTTGCCAGCCCGGCGGGCCGAACACATAGCCGAGCTTGTCCCGCCACGACCCGGCCGCGCGGACGTCGCGCAGGATCGAGCCGTATTCGTGGAAGCCGACCTTGAGCAGGTTGTAGGAGTCGACGTTCTTGGTCAGCCCGTAGGTCGGGCGTTTGCCCTCCGGCACGAAACTGCCGAACATCCGGTCCCAGATGATCAGGATGCCGCCGTAGTTGGCGTCCAGATACTCCTGATCGCTGCCGTGGTGCACACGATGGTGTGATGGCGTGTTGAACACGTATTCGAACCAGCGCGGCAGCTTCCGGATCTTCTCGGTGTGCACGAAGAACTGGTACACGAGGTCGATCGAAAGGCCGGTGAGGATCATCCACGGCGGGATGCCCGCCAGTGCGAGGATCGACCAGAACGGCAGCTGGAAGTACGGGGTCCATTTCTGCCGCAACGCCGTCGAGAAGTTGTAGTGCTCGCTCGAATGGTGCACCTGGTGGCCCGCCCACATGATCCGGACGCGGTGGCTCGCCCGGTGGTAGGCGTAGAAGACGATCTCCTGGCCCAGCAGCATCAGGACCCACGTCCACCAGTCGTGCGGGCTGAACTTCACCGGCGCCAGTTCGTAGAGCGCGGCGAACACGAACAGCATGGCGATGCGGAAGACACCATTGATCACCACCGCCACCGCGCCCATGGACATGCTCGTGCGGGTGTCCTTGACGCTGTAGCCGATGACGTTGTCGTCGTGGCCCAGCACGTGCAGCGCGAGGATCTCGATCGCGACGAACAGCAGGAACACCGGTGTCGCCAGCAGCACCGGGTCACTCAGATGGGCAAGAAAATCCGCCACGGCACCTCTCCTCGTCCGCCCCCGTTATCTGACCATCAGGTAACTTACCCAAGGGTCACTTACCTCAGGGTAAGATAACCGCCGTGACAGAAGCAAGGGCCGTCGGCACGAAGGGGGTGCCCCGCGAAGAGCGGGAGACCCAGATCGTGCGCGCCGGGACGGAGGAGTTCGGCAAGAACGGGTACGCCGGGGCGTCGATGGTGGAGATCGCCCGCCGGGTCGGGGTCACGAAACCCTTGCTGTACCAGTACTTCGGTTCGAAGGACGGGCTGTACCTCGCCTGCCTGCACCGCGCGGGGGACAGGCTGACCGAAGGCGTCGCCGAGACGATGGCGGCGGAGGCCGAGCCGCCGGAACGGATGCCGGTCGCGGTGCTCTCGGCCATTTTCGAGACATTCGACAACGACCGGTACGCGTGGAAGCTGCTCCGCGACCCGACGGTGCCCTCGACGGGGGAGATCGCCGGCGTCGCGATCGACTACCGCTACCGGCTCGACGGATTCGCGCTGGTCGGCGCCGCCCAGCTGATGCGCTCACGGGGCCTGGACGACGATCGCGACATCGAGGCGATCGCGCAGGTGTGGACCGGCGTGGTCGATTCGCTGATCAGCTGGTGGATCGACCAGCCGGACCAGGACGCCGCGGCGATGACCGAGCGGTGCGGGCGGATCATGCGCAACCTGTTCGGCTGGTGAGCCGGGCAGGGCAAGGGGAACCGTGTCGGGTGTCGTGAACGGCCCGCATGGCGAGGGCCGAGCATCAGTACGGCACGCACCGCCAGTACGAAGGCCGGGGCAAGCCCATCGGAGTGGCGACGATCGCGCCGTCCGCCGTCACGTCCGCGTTCATGCCGAAGGGCTGGGGATCGGTAGTGAACTGCGGCCTGGTCCCGGCGAGCGTGACCTCGTGCACACCGTTCCGCCAGACCTCCGCCGTACTCCCCGTATCCTTGCCCGCGATGCCGATGACCAGCCCTCCCGGGTTGGCGGCTCGTGCGGTCGCGTGGGGAATGGTCGAGACCACGTTGCCGACGGCGTCCCACACCACGGCCACTCGTTCCTCGTTCGCGCCGGTGCCGTAACCGGCCGTCATACCTTCGTTGAACTGTCCCGCGGCGATCCCGGTGAGACCGGCCGGGACCTGAAGCCTGCCACGGGTGCCGTCGGCGTGGTAGATCTCTCCCGTTCCGGAGACCACTCGTCCCGTCCCGTCGATCCCGATCGGGAAACCGTCTCCGAGGATTTCGTATCCCGTTCCGCCCGCACGCCAGTAGACGATCTTCGTGGCGTCGCCGACTTCCACAAAACCGGCGATGTCCCCGCGATCGTTGAGCCAGGTGGCGTAGGTGTCCCCGGTCGCCGGTTTCGGCAGCCAGCGGTAGAACGTCTTGTACACATAGGGTTCCGGTTTCCCGGAAGGGTCTAATCGCACGCCCGTGACGGTGCCGTTCGAGTTGATGTCGCGGGGCCGGTTCTGGCCACCGTTCCGGAACCGCAGCATGATCCGGGGTCGTTCGTCGTGCCAGATGATGCCGAAGTCGGGATCGGGATAGGCGCTGCCGTTCGCGACGATCCACTCGGTGCCGGCGGAACCACCGACATAGGCGAAGTCGATCCCCGGCGGCATCGGCAGGTGGGTCTGCCGCCAGTGGCACGCGGCGGCGCCCTGGACGGGCGCCGCCTGTGCCGTCTGCACGCCCGTCGCCGCCACGACGAGCGTGGCGACGAGGACGATGAACCTCCGGGTGCGGGTCGGTATCAGAACCACCACTGGTTCTTGGCGCCCGCTACGAACTCCCACAGCTGCACGACTCCGCCGTCACGGCCCGCGGTGCCGAGGTCGGCGTCGAGGTAGCGGCCGCTGCGGACGTTCTGCAGTCGCAGGTAGCCCTCGGGGTTCTCGGTGACGGTGAACCACTGGTTCGAACCACCGGCCATGTAGTCCCAGAGCTGGACCTTGGTGCCGTTGCGGTTGATGGTGCCGAGGTCCGCGTCCAGGTACCGGCCGCTGTAAGCGTTCTGGAAGCGGAAGTGGCCCTCGGGGATCTGAGTCACGTACCAGGCCTGGTTGGCCGGGATGGTGTTGTCCGGGTTGACGATGCAGGTCCACAGCTGGACCTTGGTGCCGTTCCCGTTGATGGTGCCCAGATCGGCGTCCAGGCACCGGGTCTCGTCGGAGGCCGGGCCGATCAGGTACGCGTCCTGCTGGGCGGCGATGCCCACGCCGTGGATCTTGGCGGGCCGCAACTTCAGCTGACCGAGATCGACGTGCTCGTCCGCCTGGGCGGCGGGCGCGCCGAACAGCGCCGAGAATCCGGCGATAACGGCCACGGACACGACAAAACGCTTGAGATTACGCATTTTCTCCCCAGTTCGCCGCAGGCGTCTCCACTGGGCCCCGACCCGGACGACCTGCTGACCATGATCCTGCCGGTTCGGCTCGCACTACGTCAACGTGGTTGTTCTCAACAAGAACGCCACCCTGCCGGGAAATCCCGGACGGGTGGCGTTTCTTTCAGCTCACACTGGATACGGTCGGGGCGCCCGGCGCCGCTCCGGACACCCCGACCGTGCTCAGGACGCGGCGCTGGATTTGCCGCGTAGTTTGACGTTGGCCGTCGAGGCGTTCTTGATCGCCGTCTCGATCTGCGCCATCGTCGAGGACGAAGACAAGCCCGGAACCGTCGCCGACTTCAGCGCGTAGAGCGTGAAGGTGTAGGGATGGCTTGAGCCGCCGGGACAGGGGCCGAAGTACTTCTGCGAGTTCGCCCCGCTGCCCATGGCTTTCTGCTTGGCGCCGTTCTGGTTCGGGACGGTGTAGCCCGCTCCGAGGCCTTCGGGCAGTGCGGCCGCGGACGCCGGGATGTCCCAGATCGCCCAGTGCAGTTTGTTGCCGTTGTTGGCCACGTCGGCGAAGACGATCGCGTAGCCCTTGGCACCGGTGGTCCCGGCGCCCCACGCCAGCGGCGGAGAGGTGTCCTGGCCCGCCGTGCCGTCACCGGCGCAGGTGAACTTGTCCGGGATCGACGCGTTGTCGGCGAACGCGGAACTGGTCAGCTTGAACGCTCCCGGCTGCGATGAACCGGGAAACTTCAGCCGGACCACGACGTTGTCGATCCCGCTCGGGGTGCCGCCGTTCTTGTCCGCGTTGGTCGAGGTGACCCACAGGCCGCCGTCCGGTGTCTTGGTGACAGAGCGGAGCCTGCCCCAGCGGCCGGAGAACAGGGACTGCACGGAGCCGACGCCGTTGCCCGCCGCGTTGATCTGGGTGGCGAAGAGTTGCTCGCTGGTCACGGCCGCGACGTAGATCCAGTCGTTGACGATCTCGATCCCGCTCGGCCCGCCGGAACTGGTCGGCCAGGTCTTCTTCGGCGCGACCGTGCCACCGCAGGTGCCACTGGTGCCCTCGCACTGGGGCCAGCCGAAGTTGCCGCCCTTCTGGATCAGGTTGAGCTCGTCGAGTTTGCCGTCGCCGAACTCCGAAGCCCACAGCTGGCCGCGGGAGTCCCACGCCAGGCCCTGCGGGTTGCGGTGCCCGAAGCTCCAGACGTAGCGGGCGTTGCCGCCGGTGGAGAAGAACGGGTTGTCGCTCGGAGCCGATCCGTCGGGGTTGACCCGCAGGATCTTCCCGTTGAGCGATCCCTTGTTCTGCGCGGTGTCCTTGTTCTGCCCGTCGCCGACGGTGGCGTAAAGCTTGCCGTCCGGGCCGAAACGCAGCCTTCCGCCGTTGTGGTAGCGGTTCTTGGCGATCCCGGTGAGCACCGGGGTCGAAGCCGAGGACAGTTTTCCGTTGTCGTAGGTCATCTTCACGATCCGGTTGTCGCCGGATGCCGTGTGGTACAGGTAGATCGCGTGATCGGTGGCGTAGTTCGGCGAGATCGCGATGCCGAGCAGGCCGCCTTCGCCGTTGGTGCCGACCGCACCGGGCACCTTGCCGACCGTGGTCTTCTCACCCGACGGCGTGATCCGCAGGATCTCGAACCGGTCCCGTTCGGTCGCCAGCGCCGTGCCGTCCGGCAGGAAGCCGACCGACCAGGCGAGGTCCGCCTTCGTGATGACCTTGTCGTACTCGGGGATCCCGCCGCCTGCCGCGCCGCTCGTCTTCGCGGTCAATGCGTTGCTCGCGGCCGAGGCGTTGCCGTCGAGGTCACGCGCCTTCACAGTGAACGTGTACGACGTGTTCGCCGTCAGGCCGGTCACCGTGGCTTCGAGCGAAGGCGTCGTCGCGACCTTCGTGGTGCCCTGGTAGACGTCGTAACCGGCGATGGTGCCGCTGTTGTCGGTGGAAGCGTTCCACGCCAAGGAGACGCTGTTCGCGGTCACCGACGTGGAGCGGAGGTTCCCCGGTACCGTCGGCGGGGTGGTGTCCCCGCTGGGTGGCGTCGTGAACTGGACGACATTGCTTTGCTGCGAAGGGTTTCCTGCCGCGTCGAAGGCGCCGACCGAGATGTCGTAGGCTGTGTTCGGCTGCAGGTTGTCGACGGTCGTGGTGAGCGTGTTCCCGTCGACGGTCTTGAGGACGTTGCCGCCGCGCATGACGTCGTAGCGGACCACGCCGACGTTGTCGGTCGCGGCCTCCCAGGTGAAGGTGGCGCTGCTGGCCTTGATGTCCTTGGCGGTCAGGTTCTTCGGCGGGGTCGGCGCTTCGGCGTCGACCACCCCGCTCGCGGTGAGCTTGTCCGCGTTGGGCCCGCCGTTCGCGGTCGTCGCGGTGGTGCGGATCTTGTTGGCCCCGGCGGCCAGCGCGACGTCCTTCGTGACGGTCTTCCAGGTGGTCCACGCCCCGGTGCCGGGGAAGGACAGTGTCCCGGCAGCGGTGCCGTTGACGCTGAGGGAGACGGGCCGGTCGATCGTGGTTCCGTTGGCGTAGCGGAAGGTCAGCGTCTGGGTTCCGGCCTGCGCGGCGTTCACCGTGTACTCGACATAGCTGCCGATGACGTTGTCGAAGTTCACGAACCCGGTGCCGGAATAGCCGGCGTGGTTCTTTTCGACGGCGCCTTGGGAGATCGTCGCGGCTTCGGATTCGTGATCGGTCGGTGCCGCGCCGGCGGGCAGAGCCGGCAGGACGGCGAAGGTCATCGCCGTCGCGGCGGCACACGTGAGCAGCGCGCGCCATGGTGGTCGGGGTGCCACTGGAGCCTCCATGCGTGAAGTCGGGTCGGGAGGAGCAACGGCGGACCGGGCGAGCCCGGAGGGGGGACGTGGAGTTTAGTTAGGAAACTTTCCTATCTATGGTTCAGATCACACACCAGCGGGTGCTTCGTGTCAATACTTGACCAACATCGACACGGAGGGTCACCTCCCTGAACGCGTTTAGTCCTCTGGATGCGGTACTTGCACGCGCAAGGACCGCATCCAGAGGACTAAACACGAGGGGAGGGAAGTGCCGCGGCCAGTGGAGGGCGGGCTTCCCGGCGGTGGACAGGTTGCGAAAGCCACTTTCGCAACGCTGAAGGTTGCGAAAGTGGCTTTCGCAACGTCGAGTTCGGTCGCTCACCCGCGCGCCGACTGCAGGCGTGGGGCGGGGCCCCAAGGGGGGGGAGAGGGGTGGGGTATAGGTTGTTGGGGGGCCGCACACCCCACGCCCCACACCCCCACCCGCCC
>NZ_JBHVKW010000008.1:0-143643 GCF_042797905.1 Amycolatopsis sp. NPDC057786 | reverse complement strand
GTCGCCGACAGGTCGCGGGAAGCGGCGCTCGCCAACGCCATGAAAGGTCCTTTCCTTGCAAATTTTGCAAGGAAAGGACCTTTCATGGCACGGGGTGATGCCTGACCACTCCGCGTTTCGTCCTCTGAGTGCGGTAGTACGCGATGCCAACTACCGCAGTCAGAGGACGAAACGCGGGATCAGGCGATGCGTTCCCCCACGAACTTCAGCACGTCCGGCATGATCTCGCGCCAGTAGTCGTCGTTGTGCGCGCCCGGCGTCATCTTCGCGACGGCGGGGTCGAGCGCCTTGATGAGTTTGCGGTCGGCGCGGGCGAAGGGATCGGAGTTCCCGCACCACACCCCGGTCGATTCGGGGGAAAGGTCGCCGGTGTGCAGCAGCGGCTCGTGCGCTTCCCATTGCGCGCGGTCCGCGAAGACCTTGCGGGACTTGGCATCGGGCCAGCTCACGAACAGTGCCGCGCTCGCGACGGCGACGGCCTTGAGGTTCTTGTGGTCGCGGGCGTAGCGCAGTGCGCCGAACCCGCCCATCGAGATCCCGAACATCGCCGACGGCGGCCGCAGCTGACGCTGGGCGAGCCAGCCGGGTAATTCGTCGGACAGCATCCGCTGCGGATCGTCCGCCTTGCCGACGTCCACCCAGTAGTTGTCCCCGTCGACGGCGGCGACCGCGAACCCGGGCAGCCCGGCGGCGACGGCCTGGTTCAGCGCGTCCTGTACGCCGAGGTTCAGGAACGTCCGCGCGTCGGCGCCGCGCCCGTGCAGGGCGACGCAGACCGGCATCCCGACCCTGGGTACCCCGTCCGGCGCGATGATGACGAGGTTGACGTCGCGGTTCCTCGCCGCGGACCGCATCTTCTGCACCGTGACCGCCTCGGTGAGCGGCGCCGGCGTGCTCGGTGGGGCCACCGGGGGCGGCCCCACCAGAGGCGGTTTCTCGGCGCCGCAAGCGGAAACCAGCGCCGAGCCGCCGAGAGCCGCGGCTCCCAGCAGCAGGCCGCGCCGGGTCACGGCGTGGCTCACCCGATCAGCGACGGGTCTCCTCGTCGGCGAACTCATCGTCTTCGGCCTCTTCCCGCGGCGGCTTGTACGGGTCGGGTTCACCGGCGTGCTGCGCTCCGGTCGCCCGCCGGGCGACCTCCGCGTCGGCTTCCCTGGCCTTCGCGAGGAGGTCTTCGATGCGCTTGGCGTCCTCGGGAATGCTGTCGGCCACGAAGGCGAGCGTAGGGGTGTAGCGGACACCCGTGCCCTGACCGACCTTCGTGCGCAGCACACCGCGGGCGGATTCGAGCGCCGCCGCGGCGCCGGCGTGGTCGGGCGTGGACTCCAGGTTCTCGCCGAGCACCGTGTAGTAGACCGTGGCGTCGTGCAGATCCGCCGTGATCTTCGTGTCGGTGATCGTCACGTGGTTGAGCCGCGGATCCTTGATGTCGTGCTCGATCGCGTGCGCGACGATCTGTGAGATCCGCTTGGCGAGCTTACGAGCCCGAGCGGGGTCGGCCATGGGATTTCGTCTCCTCGAAAAATTTCGTCAGTCATCCGGGCCGAGCAGCCGGCGGTGGGCGGAGAGCAGGTCGAACTCCGGCCTTCCGGCCACGAGGCGCTCACACGAGTCGAGCACGTCACGAACCTGCTCGCCACTCGCCGCGACCACGGCCACACCGATCAGCGCGCGCCGGTGCAGGTCTTGATGGCCCGCTTCGGCGACGGAGACGTCGAAACGCCTGCGCACCTCGGCCAGCACCGGCTTGATCACGGATCGCTTCTGCTTGAGCGAGTGGACGTCGCCCAGCAGGATGTCGAGCTCAAGAGCTCCTACGAACATGTGGGGTTCTGGGTTGTTTCGAAGGTGAAGCGGCGCTCCCCCGCCCAGATGCGGAGGAGCGCCGCTTTGTCACTTACGCGCGCGGCTTTTCGCGCTGCTCGTAGGTCTCGATGATGTCGCCGACCTTGAGGTCGCTGTACGACCCCAGCGTCAGACCACACTCGTAACCGTCGCGAACCTCGACCACGTCGTCCTTGAACCGCCGCAGCGAGCTGATCGGCAGGTTCTCGGCGATGACGGTCGCGTCGCGGAGCAGACGGGCCCGCGCGTTGCGGCGGATCTCGCCCGAGACGACGAGACAACCGGCGATGGTGCCGATCTTCGACGACTTGAAGACGTCGCGGATCTCCGCCTTGCCGAGCTCGACCTCTTCGTACTCCGGCTTGAGCATGCCCTTCAGAGCCTGCTCGATCTCCTCGATCGCCTGGTAGATGACCGTGTAGTACCGGACGTCGACGCCTTCGCGGGTGGCCCGCTCGGTCGCCTTGCCCTGCGCACGGACGTTGAAGCCCAGGACGATCGCGTCGGACGCGGTCGCCAGGTCGATGTCGGACTCGGTGACGCCACCGACACCGCGGTGCACGACGTTGAGTTCGACGTCGTCGCCGACCTCGAGCTGCACCAGCGAGGCTTCGAGCGCCTCGACGGTACCGGAGTTGTCACCCTTGATGATCAGGTTGAGGCTGTTCGTCTCCTTCAAGGCGGAGTCGAGGTCCTCGAGGCTGACCCGCTTGCGACGCGACGCGTTGAGGGCGTTGCGCGTCCGGGCGGAACGGCGCTCGGCGATCTGCCGGGCGACGCGGTCCTCGTCGACCACCAGGAAGGTGTCGCCCGCGCCCGGCACCGAGGTGAACCCGATGACCTGGACGGGACGCGACGGGTACGCCTCCGTGACGTCGACGTTGTGCTCGTCGACCATCCGGCGGACGCGGCCGTAGGCGTCACCCGCCACGACGGAGTCACCGACGCGCAGCGTGCCTCGCTGGACCAGCACCGTGGCCACCGGACCGCGGCCGCGGTCGAGGTGCGCCTCGATCGCGACACCCTGGGCCTCCATGTCCGGGTTGGCCCGGAGGTCCAGCGCGGCGTCGGCGGTCAGCAGGATCGCCTCGAGCAGGCCGTCGATGTTGATGTTCTGCCGCGCGGAGATCTCGACGAACATCGTGTCGCCGCCGTACTCCTCGGCGACCAGGCCGTACTCGGTCAGCTGCTGCCGGATCTTGTCCGGGTTCGCGCCTTCCTTGTCGATCTTGTTGATCGCGACCACGATCGGCGCCTTGGCGGCCTGCGCGTGGTTGATCGCCTCGACCGTCTGCGGCATCACACCGTCGTCGGCCGCCACCACGATCACCGCGATGTCGGTCGAGTTGGCACCACGGGCACGCATGGCGGTGAACGCCTCGTGACCGGGGGTGTCGATGAAGGTGATCAGACGCGGGTTGCCCTCGAGCTCGGTCTCGATCTGGTAGGCGCCGATGTGCTGGGTGATGCCACCGGCTTCACCTTCGCGCACCTTCGTCTTGCGGATCGTGTCGAGCAGGCGGGTCTTACCGTGGTCGACGTGACCCATGATGGTCACGACCGGCGGACGGACCTGCAGATCCTCTTCCTCACCCGCGTCTTCGCCGTAGGTGATGTCGAAGGTCTCGAGCAGCTCCCGGTCCTCTTCCTCGGGACTGACGACCTGAACGTTGTAGTTCATTTCGCCGCCGAGCAGTTCCAGGATGTCGTCGGACACCGACTGCGTCGCGGTGACCATCTCACCGAGGTGGAAGAGCACCTGCACCAGCGAAGCCGGGTTGGCGTCGATCTTCTCGGCGAAGTCGGTCAGCGAGGCACCACGCGGCAGGCGGATCGTCTCGCCCTGCCCCTTGGGCAGACGGACACCACCGACGCTGGGCGCCTGCATGTTGTCCATGTACTCCTGGCGCTTCTGCCGCTTCGACTTGCGACCCTTGCGCGAGGGGCCACCGGGGCGCCCGAAGGCACCCGCGGTACCGCCACGGCCACCGGGACCGCCACGACCGCCGCCGCCACGGAAACCGCCGCCACCGGCCGGGGCACCGCCGCCGCCACCGGGGCCACCGCCACCGGGACGGAAACCGCCGCCACCGCCACCGCCGGGACGGAAACCGCCACCACCGCCGCCACCACCGGGACCGCCGCGGAAACCTCCGCCGCCGCCACCGGGACCGCCACGAGCGCCGCCACCGGGGCCACCGCGGGCTCCGCCGCCAGGGCCACCACGGGCTCCGCCGCCGGGACCACCGGCCGGACGGGCCGGGCGGCCCGGCATCATGCCGGGGTTCGGGCGCGGGGGCATGTTGCCCGGGCTGGGCCGGTTACCGCCGGGAGCGCCGCCACCGGGACGCGGGGCCGGACGGTCGCCGCCCTGCCCGCCACCGGGACGCGGCGGACGGTTGTCGCCGCCCTGCTGGTTGCCGCCGCCGGGACGCGGACCGGACGGACGCGGGGCGGGCGAACCGGAACCCACACCGAACGGGTTGTTGCCGACACGCGGCGTGCGCGGGCCGGGCTTCGGACCGCCGGGCTTGGGGCCCTGCGGCTTCGGAGGCACGACCGAACCCTGCGACGGCGTCTGGGACGCGGGCGGGGTGGCGGGTGCCGGAGGGGTCTCCTTCTTCGGCTCGGCCGGAGCGGCCTTCGCCGCCGGAGCGACCTCTTCCTTGGGCGCCGGCGGCCGGGGGCCGGGGCGCGGACCCGGGCGGACACCCGGAGCGGGCCGGGACGGCTGCTGGGCCGGGGCCGACGTTTCGGACGCTGCCGGAGCGGACGCCGCGGGGGCGGCCGGGGCCTCGGACTTCGCCGCGGGCGCGGGCTGAGCGGGCTTCGCGGCCGGAGCCGGGGCAGCGGGCTTCGCGGGCGGCGCGGGTGCAGGACGCGGGCCGGGGGTCGGAACCGGCTTCTTCTTGCCGTCCTTGGACGGATACGCGTCACGGAGACGACGGGCGACCGGCGCCTCGACGGTGGACGACGCGGACTTCACGAACTCGCCCTGTTCCTTCAACTTGGCGAGAACTTCCTTGCTGGTGATGCCGAGCTCTTTCGCGAGCTCATGTACTCGGGCCTTGCCTGGCACAGCTCTCCTCATCTGGGGAGGCCGGCGGCAGACCCGCAGACCTCGTCCTATTGTCGCGCGTTCATTGATTCAGCTTCACGGCTGACTCATGACGGGTCGACCTGCTTCCTGATTCCATCCGGCACCGGGGATGTCCCGGCGCCCTTTAGCCTTCGGCGTGCCGCTCCAGGCGTTCGTGGACACCCTGGGCGTCGAGCGACCCTGGAACACGTAGTGCCCGGGGGAACGCCCTGCGCCGCTCGGCCTTGGCCAGACAGTCCGGCACGGGGTGCAACCAAGCACCCCGGCCCGGCAACCGCCGACGTTCGTCGACGATCAGCCGCCCGTCCGCCGCGACCACTCGCAGCAACTCGCCGATCAAGGCCCGTTTACGGCAACCCACACACGTGCGGACCGGAGTTTCCCGGTCATGCTGGAGGTCGGTTCCCGGCCGCGGGCTCTGAACCACTCGTAAGTCTAGCGCTTCGACCTTCACTCAGCCGAACCGGTTGCCGCGGCGGGCCGCGCCTGCCCGGCGTGTGCTTCGTCACCCTGCTCAGGGGCGGCGTCACTGCGGATGTCGATACGCCAGCCGGTGAGCCGGGCGGCGAGGCGGGCGTTCTGCCCTTCCTTGCCGATCGCGAGCGAAAGCTGGTAGTCCGGGACGACGACGCGAGCGGTCTTGGCCTTCTCGTCGACGACCCGTACCGATACAACCTTCGCGGGCGACAGCGCATTCCCGACGAACTTCGCCGGGTCCTCGGAGAAGTCGATGATGTCGATCTTCTCGCCGGCCAGCTCGCTCATCACGTTCCGCACGCGTGCGCCGACCGGGCCGATGCAGGCGCCCTTGGCGTTGACGCCGGGCACCGTCGAGCGGACCGCGATCTTGGTCCGGTGTCCCGGCTCCCGCGCGACGGCGGCGATCTCGACCGTGCCGTCGGCGATTTCGGGGACCTCGAGGGCGAACAGCTTGTGCACCAGCTTCGGGTGCGAACGGGACAGCGTGATCTGCGGGCCCCGGTTGCCGCGCGAGACGGTCACGACGTAGGCCTTGATCCGGTCGCCGTGCTCGTAGGTCTCACCGGGCACCTGCTCGATCGCGGGCAGCACGCCTTCGATGTCGCCGACCTGGATGACGACCATGCCGCGGGCGTTGGCGCGGGCATCACGCTGCACCACGCCGGCGACGATCTCGTTCTCCTTGGCGGAGAACTCGCCGAAGGTCTTCTCGTGCTCGGCGTCGCGCAGCCGCTGCAGGATGACCTGCCGCGCGGTGGTCGCCGCGATCCGGCCGAAGCCCTCGGGGGTGTCGTCCCACTCCTCGTCGGTCTGGCCGTCCGGGGTGAGGGTGTGCGCGAGGACGCGCACCAGCCCGCTCTTGCGGTCGATGTCGATCCTGGCGTGCGGCTGGTGGCCCTCGGTGTGCTTGTACGCGGTGAGGAGCGCGGTTTCGATCGCTTCGATCACCGTCTCGAAGGGGATGTCCTTGTCCCGTTCGATCGCGCGCAGCGCGGCGATGTCGACGTTCACTTCGGCTCCTCCTTCGGCTCCGTGGTGGCGGCGTTCAGGGCCGACGCATCGTTTTCCAACAGTTTCAGGTCCTCGGCAGGTGGTTGCTTGAACTCGATCTCGATGACCGCCTTGGTCACCGAGGCGTAGGGGACGTCCCGGATCTCGCCGTCCACGAGCACTCGCGCGGATTTCTCCCCCGCGTGCCCGACGCGGCCGACGAACGCCGCGCCTTCGGACGGCGTGACCTTGACGAGGCGGAACTTCGCGCGCCGCCAGTGCCGTCGCACGGTCAGCGGCCGGTCGAGACCCGGCGAGGTGACTTCGAGCGTGTACGCGCTGGCGATCACATGCTCGTTCTCGTCGAGCGCGGCGGAGACGGCGCGGCTGACGCTCGCCACCTCGTCCAGCCCGACGCCGTCGTCCCCGTCGACGACGACCTTGACCAGCTGGCGGCGGCCTGCCTGCTGGACCTCGAAGGAATCGAGGTCGAAACCCGCGGCCGTGACGGCTTCGGCCACGATGGGCTCCAGCCTGCTGGCGAGGTCGTTGGGCACGGTGGAGCGCTCCTGTTCGGCTGTGGGCGACCCGGCGGCGTGGATCCGGGTTCGGTAGTGGTCCAGCTTATCCGGTCACCCCCGCGTGACGCGCGAGCGGCGGCCCCGTCCGGGGTACTGGCAGGATGGGGCGGCGTGACCGGAAGATCGACAGAGCCGAGCCGTCGCACTTTCCTGCGGATGGGAGCGCTGGCCGCGCTGGCCGTGCCGCTGGCGTCCGCCTGCTCCCCCGGCTTCGACGAAAGCCCCGACCCGCTGGGTCCCCTGCTGCGCGCGGCGGAGACCGACGCGGCCGGCGCGAAGGCGCTGGGCGCCGAGGGCGAAGCGGTCGCCACCGCGCGGGCCGCGCACGCGGCAGCGCTCAAGACCGAGGTCGACCGGCTCAACCGGCCGAAGCCGGAGCAGTCCGGTCCCGCGGAGAACCCGCCTTCGTCGGTGGACGGGCTCAAGGAACGGCTGGCCCAGGCCCGCAAGCAGGCCGAGGGCCTCGTGCCTTCGCTGCCCCGCTACCGCGCCGGGATGGTCGCCTCGATCGCGGCGGGCTGCGCGGCGCTGCAGCAGAGTTCGGAGAAGCTCGGCCGCGGCGACGACGCCGGCGCGGTCGAAGTGCCCGCCGGGGTCCGGCTCGGCGGGGAGAGCGCGGAGGCCGTCCAGCAGGCGCTGGCGGCCGAACACGCGGCGATCTGGGTGTACGGGCTGGTCAGCGCGTACCTGCCGGCCGCCTTCACCGGCGCGGTGGCCAGGGGCACGGCCGAGCACGTCAAACGACGGGACGTCTGCGAGCGGATGTTGTCCGCGGCGGGACAGACCCCCACCGGCCCGGAGGCGGCGTACGTGCCGCCGAGGCCGGTGACCGAGGCGAACTCGGCGATGGAGCTGGTGGCGACGGCCGAGGCGGACGCGACGTCGGCCTGGCTCGGCGTGATCGACCGGACGGACGACGCGGCCTTGCGGACGACGGCGTTGAACGCGCTGATCGGGTCGGCGCGGCGAGGGACGGCGTGGCGGGCTGAGTTCGGCGCGAAGCCGGTGGCGATCGCGATGCCGGGCCAGTCTGCCTGAGCCTCTGCCGCCCTCGTCGGCCCCTATCGCGCGCTAGGAAAGGACCTTTCCTTGCAAATTTTGCAAGGAAAGGTCCTTTCCTAGCATCCGGAGGGGGCCTCCGCGCTCAGCGGCGCAGGTCACCCGAAAGCCGCAGAGCGTCGGTCGCGATCCGCTCGATCAGCGGCTTGTCGGTCTGCTTGTTGTAGAAACCGGCCAGCACGATGGCCACGTCCGGCCCCGTGACGTGGGAGTCGTAGGCCGCGTCCTGCCCGGAGATCTTCGGGGCGCCCTGGTCCTTGAAGGTCCCATCGCGCACCAGGTCGGACACGTTGCCCGTGCCGTCCTTGTCGGTCAGCGCCTTGAGCTGGGTCGCGGTGACCTCGCCGGGCATGGTGACCAGGACGACCGAGACCAGCGCCTTCTTCCCGCTGGTCTCCGTCGTGTACAGCGCCCGCGAAAGGCGTGTGCACGGCGTGTCGGTGAAGAACTTCTTGGTGTCGCCGTAGGCCTTGCTCGCGCAGTCGGTGGTGACCTGCGGCCCTTCGACCAGCGTGTACTGGAACTGGCCGCTCTTCGACGGCGGTTCCGCGACCGGGGCCGGCTCCGGCTCATGCCGGATCAGCCACCAGAGCAGGGCGGACACGACCGCGATGGCGACCAGCCCGGCACCCTTCAGCGCCAGGCCCTTGGTGTCCCTCGGCGGACTCGGCGCGGGCGGCGGCCCGCCCGGCCCTGCCGGTCGCACCGGCTGAAGCCGGGCCGTTTCCGTCGGTCCCGGGGTAAATTGCGCACCAACCACGGGAACATACGGTAGTTCACGCCGCTCCGGCGGTTCACCTGAACGTGCTTATCACCCGTTCGACGTCGTCGGCCGTGTTGTAGAGATGGAAGCCGAATCGCTGCCTTCCGGCCCGGGTACCGGCCACGATGCCCGCTTCCCTCACCCGGCGGGCGTCGGCGTCGAGCGAGACGATCGCGCTCCCCTGACCGGGTGAGCCGAGCGCTTCGAGGAGTGAGTCGGCGAGCCCCACACAGTGCGCGCGGACGGCGGCGAGGTCCAGGGACGCGAGGTAGTCCAGTGACACCGCGGCGCCGACGAACGCGAGCCAGGCCGGGGACAAATCGAGCGAGCGGGTGCCCTCGGCCAGCCGCAACGGGAGGCCGTAGACGGTCTGCCAGCGGTCCTCTCCCGCGTACCAGTTCGCGGCGACCGGCACCGCCCGCTCCAGCACCCGCGGATGCGCGGCCAGCCACGCCGCCCCGCGCGGCGCGAGCAGCCATTTGTATCCGGCGGCGACCACCCAGTCGGCCCAGCCGAGGTCCAGTGGCTGCCAGCCGGCGGCCTGGGTGGCGTCGAGCAGGACCGCGGCGCCCGCCGCCTCGGCCGCGGCCCGGAGCGCGGTGAGGTCGGCCTGGGCACCGTCGGCCGACTGGACGACGCTGACCGCGACGAGGTCGTGTCCCTCGACGCGTGCGGCCAACTCGGCCAGCGGGACTTCGGTGACCTTCACCCCGCGGTGCGCCTGGGCCGCGAACGGGAAGGTGACGCTCGTGAAGTCGTTCGCGGCGGCGAGCACGCTGGCGCCGTCGGGCAGGCCGGCGGCCACGTTCGCGATCAGCTGCGAGACGGACGCCCCGATCGCGACCCGCTCCGCCGGGACCCCGATCAGCGCGCCGAATCCTTCCCTGGTCCGCGCGACGGGCTCGTCGAAGTCCGCCGGACGGGCTTCGCCGCGGCGCCACCGCTCGACCGCCTCCGCGACGGCGTCGGCCACGTGCGAGGGTGGGATGCCGATACTGGGCGTGTTCAGATAGCCGGGCGGGACGGCGAATTCGGCTCCGAAGGTCTGCATGCTCCCGAGATTAATGAGATTCCGGGAGCAGGGCCGCGACGTCGGCGTACGAAGGCGGGGTCGACGGGAGTTCACCGCCGTCGCGAACGGCCTCCACCGTGCGCAGCGTGGCGGCCAGCGCCATCCGGTACGGCAGCGACCCGAGGCTGACCCGGGCGACACCGAGTTCGGCCGCTCGCGCGACGGTGACCTTGCCGGGCAGGAACAGCAGGTTCACCGGCACGCCGACGGCCTTCACCAGCCGTTCGACGTCCGCGGGTTCGGCGAGCCCCGGCACGAACACCCCGTCGGCACCCGCGTCCACATAGGACAGAGAACGCTCGATCGCGGTGCCGATATCGGGCTCCCCCAGCCAATGCGTGTCCGTCCGCGCGTTGACGAAGAGCCCGGGAGCGCGTTCCTTCGCCGCCGCGATCTTGGCCGCGTGCCGCACGGGATCACCCAGCGCGTCTTCGAGGTTGATGCCCGCGACACCGGCCTCGGCGAGCTCCTCCGCCAGCGCGCCGACCTCGCCAGGGTCGTCGCTGAACCCGTCGGCGAGGTCGACGCTGATCAGCGCGTCCAGCCCGGTGAGCCGCCGCGCCAACCGGACGGTGGCGTCCTTCGAGGACGGCGCGCCGTCCGGCTCGCCCTCGGCGGCCGAGACCCCGAGGCTGGTCGTGCCGAGCGCCGGGAAGCCTTGCGCGGCAAGGAAGGCGGCGGTGCCGAACTCCCAGACGTTCGGCAGGAGCAGCGGGGAACCGGGGACGTGCAGTGCGGCGAATGCGGTCATGTCACGACGGTAGTCAGTGGACGCTTCGGCGACGACCGAAGCGTCGCCGCCGGTGGCCGTGAGTGGCACCTCCGCGGGGCGCGTTTCGCTCGAAGCCCGCACCCCGATGCGCATGTCGCGAAAGCCACTTTCAGGACACCAGATGTCCCGAAAGTGGCTTTCGTGACACCGACAACACCTGACCCCGTGGAGCGTCAGGCCCGTTCCAGGAAGGGCGTCA
The DNA here is from genome assembly GCF_042797905.1 of Amycolatopsis sp. NPDC057786. Taxonomy (NCBI): domain Bacteria; kingdom Bacillati; phylum Actinomycetota; class Actinomycetes; order Pseudonocardiales; family Pseudonocardiaceae; genus Amycolatopsis; species Amycolatopsis sp. NPDC057786. The sequence goes on along the minus strand of NZ_JBHVKW010000008.1, from coordinate 132,782 downwards.
GCAGCTCCGGCACGGACTCCTCCGCGAAAAGCAGGCCCTGCTCCTCCCCCGCGTCGTACACCGAATACGCCCCGCCGCCGGCCGCCGTGGTCGCGACGACGGTCAGCAATCCCTTGCGCCGCTGGAAGATCGACTGCTTGACCGTCCAGCCGATCACGCCTTCGCGTTCCAGCGCGAACGTGCTCCGCCGCACGGTCCCGTGCCGTCCGACGAGGTACCGCCCGGTGATCCCGTGCCCGAGGTTGCGATAGGCGTCCAGCGCCAGCAGCACCGACACCGGGAGCAGCACGACACCGAGCGTGGCGCCGATCACCAGCAGGACGTCGGTCAGCAGGAAGCCGAGGAGGGCGAAGATCGCCAGCAGGACCACGACCGAACCGACCCACCAGCGCAGCAGCCGTCCCCGCGCGGCGCGGGGGTGTCCGGTGAGCCGGACGGCTTCGGTCGGTGAGACCGGTTCGCGCAACACGGCCGCGGCGACCCGGTTGGCGGTCGCGACCGGCGCGGCCGGCAAAAGCGTGTGGTAGTCGGTCTTGTCCTTGTCGTCGCTTCGCCGCATGCCGGTGGCGATCGCGTCTACGCGCGCCGCTCCGGAGATCCGGTTCCCGAGCGGCTCGACAAGGTCGATGCCGCGCATCCGGCGTTCCTCGATCGAGATCGAGCGCGTGGTGAACAGGCCGCGGCGCACCCGCAGGGTCCCGCCGGGTTCGCGGTCGAGCCGGAAGTTCCACCACATCTCGATCCACAGGCCCAGCGCGCCGAGCAGGCCGACGACCATCGCGATCGCCAGCAGGATCAGGATCGCCACCACCAGCGGGATACCGCGGAACAGGCCGATCACCCAGTCGATCAGGCCTTTCTGCAGCCCCGCCCATTCGGAGATCTGCATCAGGCCGCCGCCCGCGGCCAGCCCGAGGGTCGGCGTGAGGAACGACATCGGCGCGTAGCGGATCCAGCTCCGGTCCAGTTCGGCGAGCGGCGCGTCCTCGTCGGTCTCGGCGGTTTCCGCGCGGCGCAGCAGGTCCGCGCGCAGCCGTTCGGCTTCGGCGCGTGAGACGGGGTTGAGCTTGATCCGGCCTTGCCCGCCCGACTCGTTCGAGCCGGTGCCGATGGTCACCACCGCAACGCCGAACAGCCGGTGCAGCGGGTTGGCCGTCAGGTCGACGTTGCGGATCCGTTCCCGCTGCAGGGATTTCCGCGAGCGGAACACCAGCGTGAACGCCGTCTCCAGCCGATCCGGCGTGACCCGGTAGCGCACGCCCTTCCAATAGAAGAGGTCCGCCAGCACACCGCCACCGATGAGCACCACCCCACCGGCGACGACCCAGACGAGCGCGACCCAGAACCTCGCGCCGCCGCCCACGATCGCCGCCGTGGTCGGGATCGCGGCGCCGACGGCCGCGCCCGTCATGGTCACCGCGGTGACGGCGAGCGTCCGTTTGTCGAGCGTGCTCCAGCCTTCGAACTCGCCCGAGGTCATGTCGCGTCCCCTGGCGTCGCCTGCGTCGTCTCGGTGAGCTGCTCCGCCAGGCTCGCGGCCAGTTCGTGGTCGAGCCCGCGGATCTTGACCGCGCCCCGCGCCGACGCCGTGGTGACCGTGACGGTCGCGAGCTTGAACAGCTGCTGCAGCGGACCGCGCAGGGTGTCCACGGTCTGGATCCGCGACATCGGCGCGACACGCCACTCCTGCCAGAAGAACCCGGAGCGGGCGTACACCGCCGTCTCCGTGACCTCCCAGCGATGCACCTTGAACCACCACAGCGGCATCGCGATCACCCAGATCAGCCCGGCCGCCGCGAACACCGCCGCCGGCGCCAGCAGCCAGAACCGCGCGGGCGCGATGAGCAGCCCGAGCACCACCAGTACCAGCACCGGCGCGCCCCAGAAAAGCGTTCCCTGCAGCCTCCACCAGCCCACGACCCGCTGGTCCAGCACGTTCCGCGGCGGCCTCAGCCGCACCTTCCCCCGTTCGGCTTCCACCGAAATCACCCCCGACGAGCGTTTACAATGCGATCGCATCGTAATAGCGTCGGACAGTAGTGGCAATGCGATCGCATGGCAAACAGCGGAATGGACGGTGAAGGTGCCGAAGCAGGTGGATCACGCGGCGCGACGCGCGGAGATCGCCGAGGCGCTGACGAGGCTGACGGCCACACGGGGCCTCGAAGGGGTCAGCCTCCGGCACGTCGCCGCCGAGGCGGGCATGTCGATGGGCCTGGTGCAGCATTACTTCAAGACCAAGGACGAGATGCTGCTGTTCGCCGTCGAACGCCGCTCGCAGGTCTACGAAGAGCGCATCAAGGCCCAGCTGGAGGCCGGCGAACTGCCGTCGACGCCGAAGGCCGTCATCCGGGCGGTCATGACCGAGGTCCTGCCGCTCGACGAGCGACGGCGCGGCGACTGGCTGATGGGTGTCGCGTTCTTCATCCGCGCGATCTCAGACCCGATGTTCGCGGCGGCCTTCACCGACGGCGTCCCCCAGCTGTTCGAACTGTTCGCCCTCCTGATCCGCCAGGGTCAGGAGGCGGGTGAGGTCGACAAGTCGGCCGACCCGATGCACGAATCCGCGATCCTCTGGGCACTCGCCGATTCGCAGGGCACCAACATCGTGATGAAGCACCGCACGCCGGACGAAGCGCTGTCCACTGTGGACTACTACCTCGATCGACTGTTCGGTCAGGCCGTGAGCTGACCGTCGTAGTTCTTGCGCGCGTCGAGCACTTCGCCCATGTGCACGCGGGCCCACTTGTCGAGCATCTCGAGCGGTTCGGCGAGGTTGCGGCCGAGCGCGGTCAGCTCGTACTCGACATGCGGAGGGATCTCCGGGTACGCGGTGCGCGTCAGGATGCCGTCCCGGACGAGGCTGCGCAGCGTCTGAGTGAGGACCTTCTGCGAGATGCCGCGCACGCGTTTCCCGATCTCGGTGAACCGGAGCGGGCCGTCGCCGAGCACGCCGACGATCAGCACGGTCCACTGATCGCCGATGCGGTCGAGCAGCGCGCGGGTGGGGCAGTCGGGGTCGTACGGGTCTCCGAGCACGTGACCTCCTCACTCTCCCCGGGAGAGTAACACGCCTAGTGAGAGGGCGTGGGCTGCATCAGCGCCTCGAACAGCAGGATCAGATGACGGCGGCCGCGCTCCCAGCGCGCCTCCAGTTCGGCCTGGTCGCGGGTCGCCCAGCTGGCGATGAGGATGCCGCGGACGACGTCCATGGCGGTGTACACCGCGTGCAGGAACTCCGGATGCGCCGAATGGTCCGGCAGCAGCGCCTTGCCGAATTCGACCAGGCTGCTCGTCGCGATCGGCTCGACCACGGCCATCTGGGCGCGCAGTTCCGCGTCGGTCCGCGACGCCACCCACAGCTCGACGGTCGCCGAGAAGACCGGCCCCTGGTGCATCTCCCACAGCAGCTGCAACGCGTCCCCGACCGGATCGGCCGACGCCTTGAGCCGGTCGATCTCCGCCATCGCGACCTCGGTGCGCTTGGCCGCGAGATGCCGGATCGCGGAGGTGACGAGATCGGTCTTGGTCGGGAAATGGTGCACCTGCGCGCCGCGGGTCACCCCGGCGCGATCCGCGACGCGGGTGGTCGTGGTGCCCGCGTAGCCGTATTCGACGAGACAGTCGATCGTGGCGTCGAGCAGCCTGACGCGCATCGCGGCGCTGCGTTCCTCCTGTGTGCGTCGTGGGGCTGCCATGCGCCTACTTTATGGGGCGCCGCGCGAGGCGCGCGCCACGAGGCTCTCGACCACGTGCCCGATGAAGCGGCCGAGGAACCGGCGATAGAACCAGCCGGTGCCCGGGACCTTGGCGGTGAACGTGGAATGCCAGTGGATCGCGGTGCCGTTCCGCTCGGGGGTGAGGTCCACGTAGGCGCGGTAGTCGCGCAGCGGGAGCCCCTTCTTCAGGGCGTAGCCGAAGCGCTTGCCGGGTTCGAGTGCGATGACCTCTTCACAGCTGCGGACGCCGTTGGTGCTGAAGACGCCGACGGCACCGAGGCCGTTCTCGTCGCCCTTCTCGAGCAGGCGGAACGCTCCCAGCGGTGACCAGTCGGGCCAACGCTCGCGGTCCACGAGCAGGGCGTAGACAGCTTCGGGACTCGCACTCGTGTGGCCGTGGACCGAAATGCGCTGGATCTTCGCCATACGTGCTCCTTCTTTCTCGCGTTCAGAGGACTAAACGCGGCCGATGACGGGGACCGAGAGCGAAGTCCCGCCCAGCTCGAACGTCACCCGGGAGCCGAGGGCGGGCAGCGCGGGGTCGAACATGTCCCCGTCGGTGCCGCCCAGGACGAGCGCCAGCCGGTGCCCCGCCGGGACGACGTGGTCGAGGCTGCTCAGCCGGAAGGTCATCGTGTACGCCTTGCCGGGCACGAGTGGTTCGCCCCGCCACAGCGAGCGATGGTGGCCGAGGTCCGCCCAGCCGGTCGCCACGATCCGTTTGTCCACAGTGGTCAGATCGGCGACGGTGTCGAGGAAGCAGCCGGTGTCCGCGGCGGTGCCCGCACCCCAGCAGGAGCGGGTCGTCAGGTCCTTCGTGCCCAGCGCGGGGAATTTCGTGTTCCGCACGGTCGCGGGGCCGTAGTCGACCAGCACCGCGCCGATCCGCGCGGCGGCTTTGTCCGAGCGCGCGGTCACCGTGACGGTGGCGGTCCCGGCGACACGGGTGTCCGTCCGCACCGGTTCACCCGCGAAGACAAGCCGATCCGGGCTGGATTGCGACGGGTTCTCCACCCACTGCGACGCCCCGCGCGCCGGATCGTCGGTCACCGCGGCGGAACCTGACGACGGGCGATTCCCCAGTCCGTTCTCCGTGGGCCACAACACGCGCTGCTGGGTGGCGGGCGGCCAGCGGCGTTCGTCCGTCCAGTGATCCGGGGTGTGCTCGATCCGGATCGCGGGTTCGGTCTCGACGCCGTTGCGGACGCCGAGCAGCCATCGGTCGAACCAGCGGTGCAGGGTCCTCACGAACCGCGACCGGTCGAGGTCGAACGGGTCGACGTGCGCCGCCTGGTGCAGCCACGCCTTGCGCGGCACGCCGTGGGAGTTCAACGCCTCCCACCACGGCCCGAACTGGATCGGGTTGACGTTGAGGTCGTGGAAGCCCATCGACGCGAAAACGCTCGCACGCACCTCGCCGGTCTTCGCGACGTAGTCGAGCCCGCGCCAGTAGTCGTTGAAGTTCCCGTCCGTCCCCGCGCGCCGCGCGTTGTCCTCTTCGAACGGGCGGCACAGCTTCTCGGCGCGCTCGTTGTAGAAGCCCTGGCCGCCCGCCCACCCGAAGTAGGCGCCGTGCGAGTTGTGGACCTCGTAGTACGAGCTGACCCCGGCGATCGGCACGATGGTCTTCAGGCCTTCGATCCCGGACGCGGCCATCCCGATGGCCGTCGCCCCGTCCTGTGACTTCCCGATCGCCCCGACCGACCCGTTCGCCCAGTCCGCCCGCACTCGCTCGGGCCCGAACGGCGTGCGGAAAGCCTGGGCGCGCCCGTTGAGCCAATGCACGACGCCGTTGCCGGACGCGACATCGTCGAAGCACCCGGACGAGCGATTGGTGCCCCCGACGTCGACCAGCACGACCGCGTACCCGCGCGGGACGAAGTAGTTGTCGTAGAAGAGCGGGAACTGCGACGGCGTGCCGTCGGGGAGGTACGTCTTCGGCTGGCGCTCGTTGCCGCGCCCCACCTTCTCGAAGTAAGGGCTCACGTCCATGATCACCGGAACGCGCTGCCCGCGCGCGGCCGGTTCCGCCGGGCGGATGATGTCGGCGGCGACCCGGTCGGTCCGCCCGTCGCGGTCGAGGTCCTGGCCGGTCTCCACCCAGGCGGTCTCCCGGATGGCCTTCTCGTAGGAGAACACCGGCTCGCTGACGCCGTCACGCAGGACGAACGCGGATGACGCGACGGCGGGTGCGGCGGTGAGCAACAGCGACGCCACGACGGTGGCGGTCAAGGTCTTGAGCCCCATCGTCCGAGTATCGCTTACCGAACCCGAACATTTCCCCCACATTTCTCGTATCCGGCCGCGCCACGCTCTTCGCATGCTGAAACACACCATCGCCGTCTGCCTCACCGCGGCGGGCCTCGTCGCCCTCGCCCCCGCGGCCTCGGCACAGACACCCATCACCCTGAGCCCCGAAGAGTCCCGGCAGCTGTGCGCCGAATGGCTGCCGCAGCTCACCCAGCGCACCACCAAACTCACCGAACGCATCAACGGTGGCCCCGAGATCCGCGGTTCGGTGGCGAACCTCAAGGCCAGGGCCGAGGGCCAGCGCAAGAAGGGGCACAACGACGCCGCGGACAGGCTGCAGAAGCGCGCCGACAAGCGCAACGGCAGGCTTCCCGAGCTCACCGCGGCGAAGCAGAAGCTCGACGCGTTCGCGGGCGCGCACTGCAAGGCGGGCAAGTGAAACGTCTCCTGGCCGCCGGTTTGACCGCGTTCGCGCTCTTCGGCGCGGCCGCGTGCACCGACGAGGAGCCCGCTTCGAGCCCGGCGCCGGGACAGCTCAGCGACGTCCAGCACACCCTCGACTCGATCGAGCGGGACATGGCAGGCGACCCTGCCCCGTGACAGGATCGGCCGGTGACGACACAACCGGGACGCGGGCTGGTACTGGTCGTCGAAGACGATCCCGCGATCGCCGAGCTCGCTTCGCTGTACCTGCGGCGGGACGGGTTCGGCGTGCGCGTGGAGGCGGACGGCGGCGCGGCTTTGGCCACGATCCGGCGGCTGCGCCCGGTCGCGATCGTGCTCGACATCGGACTGTCCGGAATGGACGGTATCGAGATCTGCCGGTCGCTGCGCGCGGACGGCGACTGGACGCCGGTGCTGTTCGTGACCGCGCGCGACGACGAGCTGGACCGCTTGCTGGGCCTGGAGATCGGCGCCGACGACTACCTGACGAAACCGTTCAGCCCGCGTGAACTCTCGGCAAGGGTCCGGACTGTCCTCCGCCGCGCCGCCGGAGCGCCTTCACCGGCCGAGACCTACACGGCGGGCGGCGTGCGCGTCGACGTCACCCAGCGTCGTGCCTGGGCCGCCGACACCGAGATCGCGCTGACGTCGACCGAGTTCGATCTGCTCACCCATCTGGTGCGGCGGCCCGGCCAGGTGTTCAGCCGCGAGCAGTTGCTCAGTTCCGTCTGGGGTTACGCGGCATCGGCGGGCACGCGGACGGTCGACGTCCACATCGCCCAGCTGCGCGGAAAACTGGGCGAACACAGTCCGATCAGGACGGTCCGCGGGATCGGTTACGCGGCGGACACCGGATGAACCGGACCTCGCTCGCGCTGCGGATCACCGTGGTGTGCCTCGCGGTCGCCGCCGTCGCGGTGGTGGTCGCCGGACTGGTGGCGGCCCGGCTCATCCGCACCACGGGCAGCGACGTGCTCCGGCAGTCGCTTTCGGCGCAGGCCGACGTGATCGCGAGCCAGCTCGACGACACCGGGATCGGCAACCGGCTCCGCGTCGGAAAGGCGGCGGAAGTCGTTCGGGGGCAAGGGATCGACGTCGTCGTCCGCCGTCCGAACGGGACGATCGACGGCGACGGGACGGACGCGGCCATCGCCGCCACCGAAACGGGCTTCACCCGCTCGGGCACCGTGGTCGTCGAAGGACGGCGGTACCTGGTCGAAGTCCGCACGGTGGGCGCGAGGGGTGCCGCGTTCGCGCTGGTCCAGTCGACGGAAATCGGCGAAGCGCGCGGCAGGACGCTGGTGCGCAACACCGTACTCGCGCTCGGCGCAGGGCTGGCCGTCGCCGCGATCGCGGGGCTGCTGTTGAGCCGGATGCTGTCACGGCCGCTGCGCCGGGCCGCGTCGGTGGCGAACGGGATGCGGGCCGGGCGCCGTGATCTGCGCGTTCCGGTCGAAGGGCCGTCCGAGGTCGCGGACGTGGCGAAATCGGTCAACGAACTGGCCGACGCCCTGCAGTACAGCGAGGCGCGGCAGCGCGAGTTCCTGCTTTCGGTGTCGCACGAACTGCGGACGCCGCTGACCGCCGTCACCGGATTCGCCGAGGCGATCGGTGACGGCGTGGCCGAAGGCGAGGACGCGCGGCGCGCCGGGCAGACCATCCATCGCGAGGCGGAGCGGCTCGAACGCCTGGTCAGCGACCTGCTGGAACTGGCACGGCTCGGCGCGGACGAGTTCCGCCTCGACCCGGCGCGCCTCGATCTCGCGGCGCTGATCGACGAATGCGCGGACGTCTGGCGGCTGCGCTGCGCGCGGCAGGACGTCACACTGCTGGTCGAGCGGCCGCCCGGCGAGGTTCCGGTCGTCGCGGACCCGCGGCGGCTCCGCCAGGTCGTCGACGGGCTGGCCGAGAACGCCCTGCGCGTGACCCCGGCGGGCGCGCCGATCGTGTTCTCCCTGGTGGTGGCCGACGGGCAGGCCCGGCTGGCGGTGCGGGACGGCGGGCCCGGGCTGGCGCCGGAGGACTACCCGGTCGCGTTCGAGCGCGGGGTGCTGAACCGGCGGTATCGCGACAGCCGTCCGGTCGGTTCGGGCATCGGGCTCGCGCTGGCGCACGGGTTGGTCACCCGCATGGGCGGGACGCTGACGGCGGGCCCGGCGCCCGAAGGCGGGGCCGCGTTCACCGTGGGTCTGCGGTTAGGCCGTGCCCGGTGAGTCCGCTCGATGGGCTTCGAGGTCCAGGGGGTTCCTGGCGGTGCGGGCGGATCGCCCTCGTACCGGGTTGTACTCGGGCGCATCCGCCCGTGGCGCCAGGGGCCGCCTGGGCCCGAAGACCGCGAGCGGACTCACCGGGCACGGCCTAGGGTGAGCGCGTGGAGATGTTGCACCTGCGGTATTTCGTGGCCGTCGCCGAGGAACTGAACTTCTCCCAGGCGGCCCGCAGACTGCATATGGCCGCCTCCCCGCTGAGCCAGCGCATCAAGGATCTCGAACACGAACTGGGTCACCGGCTGTTCGACCGCAGCACGCATCACGTCACGCTCACCGCGGCGGGCGCCGCGCTGCTGCCGATCGCGCGGGACGTCCTCGACCAGGTCAACGCGATCCCCTGGCGGTTGCAGGAAGCGGTGAAACCCCGGCGCGGCACCGTGTTCATCGGAATCCCCGCCGGCGTGCACCCGGCGCTGCGGGAACGGGTCAAACGCCTCGAAGAACGCTGCCGCGACCGTTTCGAACTCAAGCGCTGGCCGGGTACGACACCCGATCTGGTCGCCGCCGTGCACGAGGGCAAACTGGCGTTGTCGCTGGTCAGGATGCCGGTCACGGATCCGGCGCTGGAGATCGTCCCGGTGCAGGTGGAGCGGCTCGGCGCCGTCGTCCCGGCAGGCCGGTTCGCCGGGCGGGAGACCGTCACCATCGCCGAATTGAGCGATCTGTCCTATATCCCGTCGGCATCGGAAAGCATTCCGGCCTATTCGGACGATATGGACCACACCCTGTCGAAGGCGGGTATCAAGAAAAGGCTCAAAGTCGGCGGAACCGAATATTCGGGCATTTCCGAACTGGTCGCGAACGGTTCGTCGTTCTCGATCACGATGCTCGATCCGGCCAGTCCGATGCATCTGTTCCTGGTCGACGGCGCCACCATCCTCCCGTTCTCGGATTTCCGGCCCCGGCTGGAGACGGCACTGGTCTGGCGGCGCGACCGGGCCGAGGAGGGCGACCTCGCCGGCCTGGTGGCCGGGGTGCGCGAGGTCTTCGCCGAACCGCTTTCGACCTGACCAGCCGGGGGAGACAGTGTTGCGAAAGCCACTTTCGCAACACTGAAGGTTGCGAAAGTGGCTTTCGCAACGCCTTCCGGCGACGCCCGGGACGGGTAGACACACTGCACGGGTTCTCCGATGTCGCGAACGCCACTTTCAGGACATCTGGTGTCCCGAAAGTGGCTTTCGCGACACCAGACCCGCACGCGGACGACCAGGACAGAACGGCACGGTATCCCACTCTCTCGACCAAATCGAACCACACAATAAATGGTATGACCACCGTGGTCGTACCATTCTTCGCTTCTTGATCATTCCCTTTCCCGCTATTCGCGCCTAACTTCGGTCGTAGAGCGAACAACGGCGAAGGGAAGCGAAATGACTCAGACCGCCACCGGCCCACTGGACGGCGTTCGCGTGATCGACCTCTCGACGGTGGTCATGGGCCCGTACGCCGCGCAGATCCTCGGCGACCTCGGCGCCGACGTGATCAAGATCGAGTCCCCCGCCGACACCGTCCGGGTCGGCAAGTTCCGCACGACGCCGGGGATGACGCCGCTCAACCTGAACGTGAACCGCAACAAGCGCAGCGTCGCCCTCAACCTCAAGGACGAAAACGAACGCGAGCAGGCGCTCAAGCTGATCGACACCGCCGACGTGCTGATCACCAACATGCGCCCCGGCGCGCTCAGCAGGCTCGGCATGGACTACGCCGACCTCGCCGCGCGAAACCCCGGCCTGGTCTACGCCCACGCGCAAGGGTTCCGCGGCGACTCCGACCGCGCCGGGCACGCCGCCTACGACGAGACCGTGCAGGCGTCGTCCGGGCTGGTCGACGTCGCGAACCGCGCGCTGGGCAAGCCGGTCTACCTGCCGACGATCATCGGCGACAAGGTCTCCTCCCTGACCATCGCGTACACCGTGCTCGCCGCGCTGGTGCACCGCGACCGGACCGGCGAGGGCCAGCGGGTCGAGATCCCGATGACCGACACGCTGATCGCGTTCAACCTCGTCGAACACCTCGCCGGGCACGTCTTCGAGCCCGCGGAGGGCCCGACCGGCTTCGGCCCGTCGCTGAACCCCGGCCACCAGGCGGTGCACACCAAGGACGGCATGGCCTGCGTGATCCCGTACAACCCGCGGAACTTCCGCGACTTCTTCCACGCCGCCGGGCGGCCGGAACTGGCCGAGGACCCGCGGGTCAACGGCGACGCGATCGACGGCGCCGACCACGAGGCGCTGGCCGCGATGATCGCCGAATGCGCCCCGGCGCTGACCACCGAGGAGTGGACCGAGGTCTGCGCGAAGCACAGCATCCCGATGGCCCCCGTCCTCGAACTCGACAAGGCGCAGGACGACCACTACGTCCGCGACGGCCACCTGCTCGACGTCGTCGAGCACCCGAGCGAGGGCGCCATCCGCACCATCGGCATCCCGGTGAAGTTCTCCGCGACCCCCGGTTCCGTCCGGCGGCTGGCTCCCCTGCCGGGCCAGGACACCGAAGAAGTCCTGCGCGAACTCGCCACCACTCGCTGAGGAAGAAACCATGAGCACAGAAGTACGGACGGAACGGGTCGGCGGCACGCTGCTGATCACGATCGACCGGCCGTCGGCCCGCAACGCGGTGAACGCCGCCGTCGCGGCGGGCCTGGCCGAAGCACTCGACCTGCTGGAGTCCGATCCCGCACTGCGGGCCGGGGTCCTGACCGGCGCCGACGGTTCGTTCAGCGCCGGGATGGATCTCAAGGCGGCGCTGAAAGGCGAGTCTCCCGAGATCCCCGGGCGCGGGTTCGGCGGCCTGACCGAGGCCGAGCTGTCGAAGCCGCTGATCGCGGCCGTCGAAGGCTGGGCGATGGGCGGTGGCTTCGAGCTGGCGCTGGGCTGCGACCTGATCGTCGCCGCCGAAGACGCGAAGTTCGGGCTGCCCGAGGTGAAACGCGGGCTGATCGCCGCCGGAGGTGGCGTGATCCGGCTGCCGAAGCGGATCCCGCATCACCTGGCGATGGAGTTCCTGCTCACCGGCGAGCCGATCAGCGCCGAGCGCGCCGGAAACCTCGGTCTCGTGAACCGGGTCGTCCCGAGCGGTGAGGCCGCCGCGGTCGCCCTTCAACTGGCAGAACAGATCGCCGCCAACGCTCCCCTGGCGCTGGCCCTGGTCAAGAAGATCGTCCGCGCGGCGGACGGCGTCCCCGACGCGCAAGCGTTTGCCACCCAGCGTTCGGAGCTGCCGACGCTGATGAAGTCGGCCGACGTCCGTGAGGGCATGCGGGCCTTCGCCGAACGCCGCGCTCCACAGTGGACAGGTGAGTGAGATGAAGCAGCAAGAAGTCCTCCGGCATGTGACCACGCCGCTCACGAATCCGGCGTACGCGCCGGTGGTGCCCCGGTTCACGAACCGCGAGTACCTGAACATCGTCTACCGCACCGACGCCGACGCCCTGCGCGCCGTCGTGCCGGAACCGCTGGAGATCGACGAACCGCTGGTGCGGTTCGAGGTGATGAAGATGGGCGACGTCAGCGGTTACGGGCCCTACACCGAGTCCGGGCAGGCGATCCCGGTGAGCTTCGAGGGCGAGCGCGGCGAGTACCTGCACGCGATGTACCTCGACAACTTCCCGGCCACCGCGTCCGGCCGGGAGATCAGCGCCTACCCGAAGACCATCGGCTCGCCGAGGTTGTTCGCCGAGAACGGCGCGCTCGTCGGGACGCTCGACTACGGCAGCCAACGCGTCGCGACCGCGACCATGGGCTACAAGCACCACCGGCTGGACGTCCGCGACGCCGAAACGCAGATCACCGTGCCGACGTTCATGCTCAAGACCATCCCGGACTACGACGGGTCGCCCCGGGTCTTCGAGTTGGTCCGCACCGAGATCACCGACGTGGTGGTCAAGGAAGCGTGGTCCGGACCGGCGCGGTTGCAACTGTTCCAGCACGTGCTGGCCCCGCTCGCCGATCTCCCGGTACTGGAGGTCGTTTCGGCGAGCCACCTCCTCACCGACCTGACACTCGCCCCGGTCAAGCCGGTCTTCGACTACTTGAAGGGAGCACGGTCATGACTTTTCGGACCGCCGCGGTGATCGGCGCGGGCACCATCGGCCTTTCGTGGACGGCGTTGTTCGCCTCGCACGGGATGGAGGTGTGGGTCTCGGATCCGCGGCCGGACCTCGCCGACGCCGTCGCCGGCGCGCTGGAGACGTTCGCCCCGCATCTCGGCCGGACCGCCGCGGACCTCGCCCCTCGCGTCCACCTCGCGGCCGACGTCCCGGAAGCGGTCCGAAACGCGGATGTCGTGCAGGAGAACGGACCCGAGAACGTCGAGTTCAAGAAGGAGCTGTTCGCGACGCTGGTCCGCGAGGCGCCGCCGCACGCGCTGCTGCTCAGTTCGTCTTCGGCGATCCCCTCCACGGCATTCGCGGCGGAGCTGGACGACGCGTCGCGGGTCCTGATCGGGCATCCGTTCAACCCGCCGCACCTGATCCCGCTGGTCGAGGTCGTGCCCGGTGAACGCACCAGCCCCGAGTCGGTCGACCGGGCCGTCGAGTTCTACCGGTTCGTCGGCCGAACCCCGGTGGTGGAACGCAAGGAGATCCCCGGCTTCGTCGGCAACCGGCTGCAGAACGCGCTGAGCCGCGAGGCGATCTACCTGGTGGAGCAGGGTGTCGTGTCACCGTCCGAAGTGGACGCGGTGATGACGAACTCGCTCGGTATCCGCTGGTCCACGGTCGGGCCGTTCCTCGGCTCGCATCTGGGCGGCGGACCCGGCGGCTACCGGCACATGGCCGAGCACATCGGCAAGTCGATAAAGCAGATGTGGGCGGGCCTCGGCACGCCCTCGCAGAACCCCGAAGAACAGGAACGGCTCATCGAAGCCGTGGAATCCGCTTACGGCTCCTCCACGTACTCGGAACTCGCCGAGGCGCGCGACCGCAAGCAGCTCGCGGTGCTGTCCGCTTTGGACAGTGCCAGGGAGGAGAACTGACATGACCGCCGACTTCTACGCCTACGAGGACCTGCTGCCCGAGGAGGAGCGCAAGCTGCTGCTCAAGACGCGTGACTTCATGCGCACCGAGGTCAAGCCGCTGGTGAACGAGTACTGGGCCAAGGGCGAGTTCCCGCACGAACTCGTCGGCAAGTTCCGCGAACTCGGCGTCGCCGGGCTTCCTTACGAGGGCTACGGGGAACACCTTCCGGCCACCAGCCACCTGCTCAGCGGCATGATGGCGATGGAGATGACCCGCACGGACCCGTCCGTGGCGACTTTCTTCGGTGTCCACAATGGGCTCGCGATGTACAGCATCTACTCGGGCGGAGACCAGGAACAGCGCGACCGCTGGCTCCCGTCGATGGCGGCGATGGACAAGATCGGCGCCTTCGCGATGACCGAGCCGCTCGGCGGATCCGACGTCGCGGGCGGCATGCGCACCACGGCGCGCCGCGAGGGCGACACCTGGATCCTCAACGGTGCCAAGAAGTGGATCGGCAACGCGACCTTCGCGGACCTCGTCATCGTGTGGGCCCGCGACGAGGAAGACAACCACGTCAAGGGTTTCGTCGTCGAGAAGGACTCGCCGGGATTCGTGCCGGTCAAGATCGAGAACAAGTTCGCGTTCCGGATCGTGGAGAACGCCGAGATCACGCTGACCGACGTGCGGGTGCCGGAGGCCAACCGGCTGCAGGGCATCGATTCGTTCCGCGACGTCGCCGAGATCCTGCGCGCGACCCGCGGCGGCGTGGCCTGGCAGGCGCTGGGCGTGATGATCGGCGCCTACGAACTGGCGCTGGACTACGCCAAGGAACGCGAGCAGTTCGGCCGTCCGATCGCGCGGTTCCAGCTGGTGCAGGACCTGCTGGTGAAGAGCCTCGGGAACATCACCGCGTCGTGGGGCATGCTGGTGCAGCTGGCCAGGCTGCAGGACGCCGGGATCTTCAAGGACGAACACTCCTCGCTGGCGAAGGCCTTCGTGACTTCGCGGATGCGGGAGGTCGTCGCCTGGGGCCGCGAGATCTTCGGCGGCAACGGGATCGTGCTGGACAACGACATCATGCGGTTCTTCACCGATGCCGAGGCGATCTACTCGTTCGAAGGTACCCGCGAGATGAACACGCTGATCGTCGGGAAGGCGATCACCGGTCAAAGCGCCTTCGTGTAAGCCTCGCTGTGCGAATGAAGGCCCCTTCGCTCGGGGGCCTTCATTCGTGTCTAGCGGTATTTGTCACCGCAAGTCTCTTGGCTGCCGGAGGAGAAGCCGTCACGGAAGGCGGCGACCCTGGCGAAGCCTGCCGGGAGTGTCCGGCCGCGGACGTCCGCCGCGATGAGGCTGTTCCGTGTCAGCATCTCGGCGATGGCCTCGTCGAGGTCCCCCGGTGACAACGTGAGCGCCCCGCCGTCCGCGATGGTCGACGCCCAGAAGCCGGTGAGGCAGGCCGTGCGCTGCGCGGCCACCGGCCCGTCGAGCCGGAACCCGCCCTCCTGCTGGACCGCGAGCGTGTAGCGCGAGGCGACCTCCGCGAAAGCGGCGAAGTCACCGATGCCGCCCTGCCTCCCCCGGCGCGGCGGGGTCCCGATGCGGACGAGGCCATCGAGGTCGAGGTTGATCTGGTTGGACTCCGAGCAGTACGACGCGAGCGCGTCCTCCGCCGTCACACCGCAGGCCGCTCCGGTAGTGAGCGTCGGCGGGGTGGCCGCGAGGCGGAAAGCCTGCCGCAGGCTGGTGGTGAGGTCGGCGAGTGCCCGGCGGTCGTCGAGCCGGACGTTCTCCGCCGCCGAACCGGATCCGACCTGGGTGGTCCGGCCCTCGATTTCACGCTCGTCGATCTTCGCGCACCGGGCGGGCCCGTCGGTGAAGCCGAACTGGAACGCGGACACCCGATCGAACGCGTTGCCGTGCGCGCCGTCGTCGTCGAAGGCCACGCCGGCGGAATCCCGGATCCGGAACAGCGCCGTGAGAACCTCGTTGAGCCCGCGGCCGGTGGATACCTGGAACATCGGCGACCGGCCCTCGGCGACCCAGCGGAAGTACGCGCCGGTGTAGCAGTCGGCCTGTTGCTCCTTGACGATCGACGGGCTCGTGGCGGGCAGACCCAGCCGGAACTGGACGGCGTGGCCGATCTCGTGGGCGAGTACGGCCATGACCGCCGCCGGGCCGAGGGAATCGTTGAGCGTCGGCAGCAATTCCCCGCGATCCCACGCGACGATGTCTTGCCCCGAGCAATAGAAAGCGTTCACCAGACCGACCGTCGAGGCACCGCAGATCTCGCGGCCGCGGCCCGCCGAGTCGTAGGAGACGAGAGTGGCGAGCGGCCGGAATTCGCGTTCGAAGGTCGCGGGCAGATGCTCGCGCCAGTACCGCTGGACGTCGGCGACGGCGTTGGCCGCGAGCCTGTCGATCTCCCCGCCGTCACCCCCGTCGACCGGGAGCCCGGCGTCGAGCACGCCGGGTTTGAGACCACTGGGCCCGTCGGTGATCGCGAGCCCGGCGACCCGGGTGGGATCGACCGGTTGCGCCACTCCGTCCACGGTCGCGGCGCAACCGACGAGCCAGAGGCACAGCAGAATCGTCCAGCGCTTCATCACACCATCCCGGGCTCCGTGGCTCCCCGACGCCAGGGACACGGACGGCGGCGCGACGCGGTTCAAAAGAATCTTGGGGTGCCCGTCTCGCGACCTGCCTTCGCAGTTAGTCGACTACTTGCTCTAGCCGGAACGCGCACCAATCGCCCCTCGCGATGATTACTTTAGGGTAATGGTCATATCGCGTCCGATTCACCCTTCGGTGTTGTTCTGCTTTTCGCTTGTCGCTTAAAATTACGAACACGTGTTCGATTAGTTTGGGGTATTATGGAGTGGTGTCCGAGACCTTCCTTCCCGAGTTGCCGCAGGAGTTGTGGCGTGCTGGCAAGCTGGAGCTTGCGCATGGTGTGCAGCAGTCTCTGCGGGTGATTCGGATGGCCACTGCCAGTTTGGGGCGGTACTTGGCGGAGATCGAGTCTCGGGGCGTCAAGGACTTGTACGGCTACGGGTCTACGGCCGCGTGGTTCGCGGATGTGGCGGGGTTGTCGCGCGGTGAAGCAGGACCGGTGGTGAACCGGGCGATCGCGTTGAACCACACCCGTGCCTTGGATGGCACCGAAGTCCCGCCTGTCGCACCCGCCACCGCCGCGGTCGCCGCCGAAGGCCTGGTCGGGGACGAGCGGATCGATCAGATCCTGGAGATCTTGAAGAAACTCCCCGACGAAGACCGGTCCAGTGCGGAGAAGATCCTCGCCACCCTCGCCCGCGACGCCGGTCCCCGGCAGCTGGCGGAGGCTGAGGCGAACCTGCTCGGGTTGCTGGACCCGGACGGCAACGAGCCGAAAGACCCGGAACCCAAAGAGCCGCGCCGGGAAATCACCCTGGAGCGCCGCAAAGACGGATTCTGGAAGCTGACCGGGTTGCTCGATGACGAGACCGGGGCCCGCACCGCCGCCGCGCTGGAGGCCTACGCCCAGCCGCGGCCCGTCGACGAGTTCGGGCAAGCCGATCTGCGGATGAAGTGCGAGCGCATGGGTGATGCCTGGGTCGACATCCTCGATCTGGCGATCGCGTGCCCTGATCAGCCGGGCACCAGCGGCTACCGCACCTTGGTGAACGTCACCATCGGACTCGACGAACTCAAGTCGGGTCTCGGGACCGCGTGCCTGGACTTCGTCGGGACGATGACCGCTCGGGAAGCGCGGCTGGCGGCCTGCGATTGCCTGATGTTGCCGGTCGTGCTGAGCGCCGCCGGAGAGCCCCTCGACGTGGGGCGCCTGCGGCGGTTCGTCACCCCAGGCCAACGCCGGGCGTTGAACATCCGCGACGGTGGCTGCGCGTTCCCCGGCTGCCATCGCAAACCGAAGAATTGCCACGCTCACCACATCGTGCACTGGTCAGACGGCGGGCCGACGGATCTCCGGAATCTCGTGCTGCTCTGCGGATTCCACCACCGGCTGATCCACCACGGCGACTGGGAAGTCCGCATGGCCACCGACGGGCTACCGGAATTCATCCCACCCCAATACCGAGACCCGCTCCGACAACCCCGTCGCAACACCCTCCACCACCGCTGACCACCGAAGAGCCCGCCAGCCAACACACCGGCGACGGGCCCTTCGGCATGCCCACGGGCCAGACGTCAGGACAGTCCGACGGCGAGGTGGGCACCACGGTCATCGCCGCCATCCTTCTGGCTTTGCCGGCTCACAGGACAAGGCCTAGTCAAGCAAGGCGGCTCGGTGTGCCAGCAGGGCGACCTGGACGCGATTGGTACACCCGAGCTTGGCGAGGATACGGCTGACGTGGGTCTTCACCGTGGCTTCACTGAGATGGAATTCGGCGGCGATGTCCATATTGGACAGACTGCGGGCGACCGCGACGAGCACCTCGCGTTCTTTGCCGGTCATGACTTCGAGCCGTCGTTCGGCGTCGGCCCGCAGCCCGGCGGCAGGCTCGCCAGCAGTGAACCGGGTGAGCAGACGGCGGGTGATCTTGGGGGAGAGCATCGCGTCACCGCGAGCGGCGGCCCGGACCGCGGCGAGCATGTCGACCGCGGTGGCGTCCTTGAGGAGGAAGCCGACAGCTCCGGCGCGCAGCGCGGTTTCGACGTACTCGTCGAGGTCGAAGGTGGTCAGGACAACGACCTTCGGCGGATCGGCCAGCCCCTGAAGTCGGCGAGCGGCGTCAAGACCGTCGACACGGGGCATCCTGATGTCCAGCAGGACCACGTCGGGCCGGGTGGATCGGGTCAACTTCACCGCTTCCGCGCCATCGGACGCCTCGCCGGTGACGATGATGTCGTCGGCGGACTCCATGATCGTGCGCAGCATCGAACGCACCATCCACTCGTCGTCGGCGATGAGAACGCGCACGAAGACTGCTCATCGGCTTCCACCTGGCGTTCGTGCCGCTGCAGTTTCTCTTCTCCTTCCCGAACCCGGTGCCGAACCTCGGGATGGTGCTGTCGGTGGTGATACTGATCGGGCTACGGCCCAAGTTCCCGAGGCTGTCGCCGCGGTCCAGGAAGATCTGGCTCGTCCTGCACATCGGTGTCAGCGTGGGCTGGCTGGGTCTTTCGCTGGGAATGCTCACACTCGCGCTCATCGGGCTACTGGCCGGAACCCACGTCGCGCGGCACAGCGCCTACGAGATCTTCCATATCTTCGATCTCGTGATCGTGATCCCCAGTGTGGTTCTGACGATCATCACCGGCCTCGTGCTCTCGCTCGGCACACCTTGGGGGTTGGTCAAACACCGTTGGGTACTGGCGAAATTCCTGATCTCCCTGAGTATCCCGGCCGCGGCCGCGGTGGAAAGCAGGTGGGTCACCGAACTGGTCGCGCGTACCGAGGACCCGGCGGCCCGGCCGGGTGCGCTCGGTGTCGCGCTCGTGATCACCGTCGGCGGCTTCGCGCTCTCGCTGTGGGTCGCCGTCATCCTGTCCGTTCTGAAACCGTGGGGCCGGACCAGATGGGGTCGTGACCGCGTTTCAGCGCCCACCGTCGCGGTCACCGTCGCCGACCGGCGCCAGGTCGCGGACGGCACCGTCGCATTGACCCTGGCGCCCGTGGGCGACCATGACCTGCCGGCTTGGGATCCCGGTGCGCACGTCGACCTGATCCTGCCGTCGGGATTGGTCCGTCAGTATTCATTGTGCGGCGATCCCGCCGACCAGCGCGGCTACCGGCTCACCGTGCTGCGCGATGCCGCGGGCCGCGGCGGTTCCGGTGAAGTACACGCCCTTCGGACCGGCACCCAGGTAGCGATCCGCGGGCCCCGCAACCACTTCCCGATCGTCGACGCTCCGGCGTACCTGTTGGTCGCCGGTGGCATCGGGATCACTCCCTTCCTGCCGATGCTTCCCCGCCTCACCGAGGCCGGATCGCCGTGGCGGCTGATCTACCGAGGACGATCGCTCGACCACATGGCCTACGCCGAACAGCTCGCGGCGGCTCATCCCGCCCGGGTCTCGTTGTACCCCGCCGACACCTGTCAGCGTCCGGATCTCGCCGAACTGGTGCGAGGGCTGCCCGCAGGAGCCGCGATCTACTGTTGCGGCCCCGCGGAACTGGTCGAAGCGATGACCGAGGTAATGCCGAAGGAATGTCCACAAGGGACACTTCACGTCGAGAAATTCACCGTCACGACCCCAACGAGGGAAAATCGCCCGTTCGACGCGGAATTGCGACGCAGCGGGCGGACCGTGCGGGTGCCCGCGAACGGAACTCTGCTGACTGCCATCCACGCAGTCAACCCCGCCGTGCCCGCATCCTGCGCGGAAGGGGTGTGCGGAAGCTGCCGCACGCCGGTGCTGGCCGGCGTCCCTGACCATCGCGACGACGTGCTGCCACCCCATGAGCGAGACCGCACCGACGTGATCTACCCGTGCGTCTCACGAGCGACCGGCGGCAAGCTCGTGCTCGATCTCTGAACGCTCAGTTCACACAGCCCGCCATCGCAGGCGGCGCGGAGGCAACAGAAGACGAAGGCGGCGCGGCGACCGAAGACGTGGCCGCGACCGGCTTGATCCCGATCCCGCCGGTCGGCTCCCCCACCGCGGCGACGCTCGTCGAGTTCAGCGCGGCCTTCACGAACGCCTGCACCTCGGCCGGATCCACCTTCACCGCGTCGCCGTCCGACGGCGTCGGCAGGGAGAGGCTCTGCACCGGGATCGTCTGGAACTTCAGCGCGCCGGAACTCATCCCCCGCAGCTGCTGCGCGAAGCTGAGGACGTCCCAGCCGCGGTCGAGCACGACCGAACCCTGGACCGCGCCGACCAGCGCGCTCAGCCTGCTGGGGTCGGTGAACGTCCCGGCGTCGAGGACGGTCTTGGCCATGCTCGAAAGGAACGCCTGCTGCCGCGCGATGCGGTCGAGGTCGCTGGGCAGCCCGTGGCGCTGCCGCACGAAAGCGAGCGCCTGCGGCCCGGAGAGCAGCTGTTTGCCCGCCGGGAACGATGCCCCGGAGAACTTGTCCCGCACCGGTTCGTTGAGGCAGACCTCGACCCCGCCGACGGCCTCGCTCAGCGCGGAGAACCCGGCGAGGTTCACCGCCGCGTAGTGGTTGATCGACAGCCCCGTGAACTGCTCGATCGTCCGGATCGTCAGTTTGGCGCCCGCCTCGTTGGCCTTGACCTCGAGCTGCGCGCCGGAGAGACCTTGCGCACGCAGCGAGCTCAAGGCGGCGTTCTTGCCACGGCTGTATGCCGAATTGATCTTGTGTTTGCCGAACCCGCCCGCGATGTCCACATAGGAATCGCGCGGGATCGAGATGGCCGTCGCGCCCGCTCCGCCCGCCGGGATGTGGACGACGATCATGGTGTCGGTGGTGTCACCGCCGTCGTCGCTGTCGCCGGCGTGCAACGCGTCGAGGACGTTCTGGGGCAACGGGTTCCCGTTCGCGTCGGTGCGGGAGTCGATTCCGACGAGAAGGATGTTCTGCGCCACCTTCAGCGGTTCGCCGGCCGGGCCCGCCGGCATCTGGGCGGAGGGCGCGATGACGTCGGCCGTGACGATCGCTTGGTCCAAACGGCTCAACTGGGTCCACGCGAAACCCGTGACACCCAGTACGGCCGTCGACACCAGGCCCAGTGCGACGCGGCCGCCGATCCGCCGTCCTCGCGACGTGAGCAGCACGACTTCTCCCCGCTTCCGTGGATGATCCCCCGCGATCGAGGATCACCGCGTTAGCTGGGAATTACCTGAGAAACGTGTCATAACCGGGTCTTAAAGCCCGTTCGGACCAGCCCGAGTGATCAAGGAGACAACCGGCCGCGACACCGCGTACCGGATCGACCGCGTAGCGCTCCCCTACCGGGGCATCCGGCGCCAGACCGCGCGTGGCACCACGCGCATCACCGAGAACACCAGCCTCAGAAGTCCCGGCACCCACACGGTTCCCTGCCGCTTCCGAAGCGCGGCGACGGTCGCGTCGGCGACCTGGTCCGGGGTGCTGGAGAACGGGGCGGGCGACATTCCCTCGGTCATCCGCCCGATGACGAACCCTGGCCGGACGAGGAGAAGATGCACGCCGGTGCCGGGCAGCGCGTCGGCCAGGCCGCTCGCGAAACCGTCTAGGCCCGCTTTCGCCGAGCCGTAGACGTAGTTCGCGCGCCGGACCCGCACCCCGGCGACCGACGAGAACACCACGAGGCTTCCGTTTCCTTGCTCACGAAGCACATTGGCCACGTGCGTCAGCACACTCACATGAGCCACATAGTCCGTGTGCACGATCGCGACGGCGTGGGCGGCGTCCGCTTCCGCGCGCGCCTGGTCGCCGAGGATCCCGAAAGCGGTGACGACGACGTCGAGCGGCCCGTGTTCCGAGACGACCTTCTCCAGGAACGGGCCGTGTCCGGCGAGGTCGTCGGCGTCGAACTCGACGGCTTCGACGGTTTCCGCCCCCGCGGCCAGTAGCCGCCGGGACTCCGCGCCGAGGTCCCCGCTCCTTCGCGCGGCCAGCACGATCCGGCGCGCCCCGCTCTTGGCGAGCCGTTCCGCGACCGCGAGGCCGATCTCGCTGCGTCCGCCCAGTACCAGCACCGTTCCGCTCACCCGCCGCAGTCTGCCAGGCGACCCGGTGCCGTACACCAGTGGCACGCTTCACAGACTGCAATTTTGCAGCATCTGCATCTTTGGGCGTATCGTGGTGCTCATGCCCGAACCCGTCAAAGGTCTCCGCGAGCGCAAGCGGCTGGAAACCCACCGCGCGCTGGCGACCACCGCCGTCCGGCTCGTCGCCGAACGCGGTCTCGACCAGGTGACGGTCGAGGACATCAGCGCGGCGGCGGGGGTTTCACCGCGCACCTTCTTCAACTACTTCGCGTCCAAAGAGGACGCTGTCGTCATCGCGCACGCCGACACCACCGAGCGGACCCAGCGCACCATCGACAAGTTCCTTGCCACACCGGAGGAAGTCAGCACTCCACGCGCTTTCGTCGACGCGTTGAAGGAAGACTTCGCCCAGGTCGACGAGAACCGCGAAGAGTGGCTCGGCCGCATGAAGGCCATTCAGGAGAACGCCACCCTGCATTCGCGTGCGGTGGCCACGAACCACGACAACATCGCGCCGCTGATCGAGGCGATCGCGCGCCGCACCGGCGCGGATCCCAAGACCGATCTGTACCCGGCGCTGCTGCTGTCCACGCTCGGCGGCGCGGTGAACGCCGTGCTCATGCACTGGTACCAGCACGACGGCCGGGTGTCCGCGCTCGACCTGCTGGACGACGCCGTCGAAACGCTTCTCGCCGGGCTCCCGGAGCCCGGCGGCCGCGCGCGCTGACGCGCCGGCACCACGGAACACGAAGGGGGACGACCATGTCCGTATCCATGACCGAACCACGGGAACCGGAGGCCCCGGCGGGCTCGATGGACCGCAAACAGGTCCTCGAAGCGATGTCGGGGCTGATGATGGGCATGTTCGTCGCCATCCTCGCCTCGACGGTGGTCGCGAACGCGTTGCCGCGGATCGTCTCCGAACTCGGCGGCTCGCAGGCCTCCTACACCTGGGTGGTCACCACCGAACTGCTCGCGATGACCGCGACGGTTCCGCTCTGGGGCAAACTTTCCGACCTGTACAACAAGAAACTGCTGATCCAGCTCTCGCTGGGCCTGTTCGTGGTCGGTTCGCTGGTCGCCGGGTTCGCGGGCAACATCGAGGTCCTGATCGGCAGCCGGGTCGCGCAGGGCATCGGCGCGGGCGGGCTCACCGCGCTCGCGCAGGTGATCATGGCCGCCATCGTCTCCCCGCGGGAACTCGGGAAGTACTCGGGCATCTTCGGTGCCGTGTTCGCCGTCGGGACCATCGCGGGCCCGCTGATCGGCGGCGTCATGGTGGACACCTCGTGGCTGGGCTGGCGCTGGTGCTTCTTCCTCGGTGTCCCGTTCGCGGTCGCGGCGATCCTGCTGCTGCAGCGCACCTTGAAGCTGCCGACGATCAAACGTGACGTGAAGGTCGACTACCTCGGCGCGTTCCTGATCATGGCGGGCGTTTCGACGCTGCTGGTCTGGTCGTCGCTGGCCGGGCACCAGTTCGCGTGGGGCTCCTGGTGGACGGTCGGCCTGGTGACCGCCGGCGTGGTCATCCTCGCCCTCGCGGTCTACGTCGAGTCGAAGGTGACCGAGCCGATCCTGCCGCTGGGCCTGTTCCGCAACCACACGGTCGCCCTGACCACCCTGGCGAGTTTCCTCGTCGGTGTCGCGATGTTCGGCGGCACGGTGTTCCTGTCGCAGTACTTCCAGCTGTCGCTCGGCAAGTCGCCGACGGTGGCCGGATTGCTGAGCCTGCCGATGATCTTCGGCATCCTCGTGTCCTCCACCGTCTCCGGCCAGCTGATCAGCCGGACCGGCAAGTGGAAGAGCCACCTGCTGCTCGGCGCGGCGCTGATGACCGCGGGCCTTGGCTTGCTGGGCACCATCGACGCGAAGACGAACCTCGTCGTCCTGGGCGCGTACATGGTGCTGCTGGGCGTGGGTGTCGGCATGCTGATGCAGAACCTGGTCCTGGTGTCCCAGAACGACGTCGACGCGCACGACCTCGGCACGGCGACCTCCACGCTGTCGTTCTTCCGCAGCCTCGGCGGCTCCATCGGGGTGAGCGCGCTGGGCGCGGTGCTCGCGAACCGGGTCCTCGCGCTGATGAGCGAGAAGCTCGGGCCGCTGCCCGGCGGCGGAGAAGGCGGCGCGGTGCCGAACATCGCCACGCTGCCCGAACCGTTCGCGAACGCCGTCCGCGAGGCCTACGGGGAGGCGACCAGCGAGCTGTTCCTGATCAGCGCGCCGATCGCGCTGCTGGTCATCGTCGCCGTCGCCTTCCTCAAGCACAAGCCGCTCAAGACCCAGTCGGGCAACGAGCGGCTGGCCGAGGAGACCGCCGCCGCCTGACCGCCACGACAGAGGGGCCCGGTTCACGGAACCGGACCCCTCTTTTTTCGCGCGCACGAAGAACACGTGGAAATTCGATAACACGATCGAACACATTCAGGCGGCAGAGCCGACGCGAATCACCTGGCGCCGCTCACTACCGGTCAGCCCGCCGAAAATTCCATGGGCCAACCCGTTTTCCACGGCGTGGGCCAGGCAGGCCGAAATGACCGGGCACCGTGCGCAGACGGCCTTCGCCCTGGCCGCCTGCCGCGCGCCGGGACCGGTTTCGGTGACCGGGAAGAACAGTTCGGGATCCTCACCGCGGCAAGCGGCCTCACCCAGGTCACCCGCCATCCTCGTTTCCATTTTCCTATCACCTCCTTTTTCCCGATTTTCCCTTCCTCGTCAAACGACTTCTCCCCGGCGCCGACCTTGACCCAATCGTTACACTCAGCGGCCCGCTCACTGCACCTGTCCTGTGAGGGCATTCGCGTCAGGCGGCTGAGAGCGGTGAGTGCGGGTGATGGGCCACGACGGGTTCGACGAGTTCTTCCACGCCGAATTTCCGCTGCTCACCGGCTTTCTTTGCAAGGCGGGCTTCGCGCTGGACCCGGCGCGGGACGCGGCGGCGGAGGCGATGCTCAACGCCTACGAGGGCTGGCCTGGCATCAGCCAGCCGAAGGCCTGGATCCGCCGGGTCGGGCACCGGCGGGCGAAGGAACAGACAGCGGTCCGGTCCGACTGGGCCTTCGACGACGCCGGCCGGGAGGACAAACTCACCATCCTCGCCGACGAGGCGTCGTCCGTCCTGACGATGCTGGGGAAGCTGCCGAAACGTCAGCAACTCGGCATGGCGTGGGCGCTGGACGGCTACTCGTCGCAGGAGATCGCCGGTGTCCTCGGCATCTCGGACGAGGCGGTCGGCACGACCCTTCGCCACGCGCGTGACCGTCTGGCGGAGCACGACTCCGGCTTCGTCGATCACCTGGACAGCGCCAACAGCGCCTTCATCGACGCACTGAGGATGGGTCTCGACGTCGACGACACGCTGTACCGGATCAAGAACCGCGCGATGATCAGGGAACTCGCGCTGGTGGCGCCGGGCGCCCCGGCGGAGTCGGAACCCGAACAGGTGACGCCGTCGCGCTGGTACACCCTCGACGAACCCGTCGCGGCCGCCGGACGAGGTGACCGGCGGGCCCTGAACCAGCTGCTGACCACCATCCGCCCGCTCGTGATCCGGTACTGCCGGTCGCGGATCGGCAGACAGGAACGGACCTACGCCTCGGCCGACGACGTCGCGCAGGAGGTCTGCGTGGCGATCCTCCGCGCGCTGCCGACCTATCGCGAACGGGGGCGGCCGTTCCTCGCGTTCGTCTACGGCATCGCCCACCACAAGGTCGCCGACGCCCGCCGCGCCGCCGCCCGCAACCGCACCGAACCCGTCGCCGAAGTCCCCGACGGGGTCTCGGAATCCGCCGGCCCGGAACAACAGGCGCTGCACAACGAACTGAGCGACCGGATGGGCGAACTGCTGCGGATCCTGCCGGACAAACAGCGGGAGATCGTCGTGTTGCGGATCGTCGTCGGCCTGTCCGCGGAGGAGACCGCCGGTGTGGTCGGCTCGACGGCCGGAGCCGTGCGAGTGGCGCAGCACCGGGCTTTGACGCGATTACGGAAAATCCTCACGGATACCTGATCGTTACGCTGTTTTCGTAACATCCGGCCGTTCCGATTCGCGCGAAAATCGCGAACGCCGGAACGTAACGCGGGAATACGTCACGCCGATCTCCACGCGAAGACATGCGAAAGGATCATCGTGACCACTCCCTCGCCGTACCCCCTATCAGGCACCTCCCGTCGCCACGCCTCCACGTAACGGATTGGGCACCGCGGGGTTCGTTCTCGGCCTCGTCGGCCTGTTGTTCTCCCCGATCCCGTTCGTCGGCGTCATCGCCTGGCCGCTCGTCATCGTCGGGCTCATCCTCGCCGGAATCGGTTTTTCTCGCGCGAAAAGCGGCGTCGCGACCAACAAGGGCCTCGCTCTCACCGGCATCATTCTGTCCGCGGTGGGCTTGGTCATCTGCATTCTCTGGACGGTCGTGTTCAGCAAGGCCGTCGTCGACGCGGCGAATTCGCTTCCGGCGGCGCCGATTTCCGCGCCCGGTGTCCCGCCGGGCAACGAAGCGGGAACTTCCGTGCCGGAACAGCCCGCCGAACAGCAGGCCACCGAGCGCACGGTGGTCTACCGGGTGACCGGGACCGGTGGGGCCAAGGCGGGCAACATCACCTACACGACCGACGGGATGACCACCAGCAACCAGGAAGCCAACGTCAAGCTCCCGTGGGAGAAGACGATCAAGCTGCCTGCCGGTGAGGCTCTGCAGATGGTCAGCATCCTGGCGCAGGGCAGCGGCAAGGGCTCGATCAAGGTCACCATCGAGGTCGACGGCAAGGTCATCAAGGAAGCCAGCGCCGAGGAGTACGGCATCGCGCACGCGAACGAGAACATCGGCTCGCTCGGCAACTGAGCCGGTCAGGCATCCGGCCGTCGGCCGGCGGGACTGCCCACCACCACGATCGCCGAACTGCTGCCCTGTATGGGTTCCGCGGGCGGGCGGCTCATCGCCGACTGCCCCGAGAACGCACGAGGCTCAAGGCCGCGATCGCCGAACTGACCACCGCCCGCAGCACTCTCGACCAGGTGATCGTCACCGCGCCGCCGTCCGCCGAGCACGAGGCCGCCCGGTTACGCGGCGTCGGCTAGACCGGGTTCACGGGCGGCAGCGTTCCGCGGTCGCCGCGGCCGTCTTCAGCTCGGGAGCCCCCAGGATCGCCGCGACCGGGTCGAGCGCGCCGTGCGTGTCCTTCTGGGCGGCGATGAGCCCGTCGACCGCACGGCCTTGCGCGGCGGTGTCGTTCTTTCCGGCCGCGTCCAGGTCCGCCTTCGCTTTCACGGTCCTGTCGCGCGCCGAGGTGTACTTCGCAAGGAAATCCTGCTTCGCCGCGTCTCCCGCGGGCACCGGCGCGGCGGGCAACGCGCCGAGGCCGTCGGCCGTCTTGGCCAGAATCGCCGCGTAATGCCCGAGCTGGTCACTCGTACTCTTCTTGATGGCCTCCACGGTCTCACCACTCGCCGACGGCATCCTGTTGTGGCCTTCGATGAAATCCTTGACCGCGCCGCAGAATCCGTTCATCCAGGCGACCGAGGCGGACGGCGCCGGATCGGGAGCGCAACCGGCCAGTACCGTCGCGGCCAGGGCGATTCCCGCGTTCCTGGCGAGTCTGTGGGCAGCGCACATGTCCGTTCCCCTCTCCGCCGGCCGGTGTTCCCGCCGGCGCGAGGACCTTGACATGGCGGAACACGCACGGTCTGCGTCATCTGACTCAGAACAATCGAGCTCGTAACGTTCGGAGCACGGCGTAACAAGGTGCCGACAGGGGACGAGTACCGCATTACCCCCGTTCGCATCGAGGGCACCCAGCCGAAGAGGTAGCACCATGGCCATCAAGATCATCGCGACGCGGCTCGAAGGTGGGAAGTTCCACGAGAACATCACGAAACTGCGGTGGGTCAACCCCGGCAGCGGCGAGACCGGGGAGAGCTTCGTTTCGGCGATCGTGGCGTGGATCGAGGACGACGACGGGAAAGCCTATGTGGACGAGGGCATCCGCCGGGTGGCCGTGGAGATCATCAAGCCGACCTTCGGCCCGGAGTTCCTCCGCACGCGCGCGGACGGGATCTGGAAGAACAACCTGCTGGAGCTTCCCCGCTTCTGAGACCCGGTAATTCCGATGACGTGGGCACGTGCGCTCTGTTAGCTTGGGCGAGCACTCCCGGTGCGCAGGTAGCGGCTACTTCCTCTTTCACCAGGTCATTTACGTCACCGTCACCGACTTTTTCTCGGGCCGCATCCGGAGCCGAAGCTCCCCTCGAACGAAAACGAGGGTCGAGGTGTCGAAGTTCAACACCGCCGGTACCCGCCCGGCGACCGGTTCACCGATCGCCGGTGAGCGTCGGCGAGAACACCTTCTACGAGCCGAGCGACGAGCGCGACGCGCGTTACGCCGACCTCGGCCGGAAGTGCCGCTGCCGGAGAACAACCAGTTCTCAGCGTGTCGACAGTGGACTTGCGGGCTACTCCCCTTCGGAACGAACCCGACGATCGCAGCCGCCATCGAGTTGCCGCAACCGTTTCCGTGTTCCCCGATTCGGCAAGAATCTCCTTGCGGGGCAAGGAAAACGGAAGATCGTCATGCCGAAAGCCATCGAATGGCGGCCCGCATAACTCCACTGCCTGCGTCAACGCCCTCTGCGCGCCCACGCCGGAGTCGCGCACTGAGGCGAGTCGGACCGTGGTCACCGGAATGGACCGCGCCGGCAAGTGCGACCGATCACACCCGGCCGGACGGCCGCCCAGTGACCGTGGAGTTGACCACGGCGAGCCTCTCCGGGCGCGCTGACTCAGTCCTCGACGGGGTAAGCCAGGCAGTCGCCAGCGACGCCGGCTATCAGCTGGGCACCCGGTTCCGGCAGGGTGTCGCCGGCGACGCGGGCGGTGATGCGCGGCCCGTCGGGCGCCACGCGGAGGCGAACCGATGCGTCGTGCCCGTAGAAGCTGATGTCTTCGACCACGACGGGGACCCCGTCTGCCGACGACGGCCCGCTGAGCAGGATTTGCTCGGGCCGTACGAGCAGTTGCGCTCGTCCGGGGCGGGCGTCCCGTACGGCCACAGAGCCGAGCGCGCAGCTCGCCCGGCCGTCGCGGACCTCGGCCGGGAGCAGGACGGCGTCGCCGACGAAGCGGGCGACGCCGGAGTCTCGCGGTGTGCGGTAGACCGCGGATGGCGTGTCCAGCTGGACGAGCCGCCCGGCCCGCATCACCGCGACCTGGTCGGCCAGCGACAACGCCTCCCCCTGGTCGTGAGTGACCAGGACGGCGGTCGCTCCGGTGGCGCGCAGGGCGGCCGCGACCGCGCGGCCGGTGCCTTCACGGAGGCCCGCGTCGAGCGACGAGAACGGTTCGTCGAGCAGGACGACCGCCGGGGACGGAGCCAGCGCGCGGGCGAGCGCGACGCGCTGCTGCTGGCCGCCGGACAGCTCATGCGGGTAGCGGCGGGCCACGGCGGCGTCCAGATCGACCAAGTCGAGCAGCTCCCGCAGCCGTGCGCCGTCCCGCCGGGCGGCCCGCGGCAGTCCGAAGACGATGTTCGCGGACACCGTTAGGTGCGGGAACAGCGCGCCTTCCTGGGGCACGAAGCCGACACGCCGGCGCTGCGGCGGCACCGGACGTCCACCACCGGCCACGACGGCGGTGCCGAACGCGATCGTGCCGCCGTCCGGGTCGGTGAACCCGGCGACCGTCCGCAACAGCGTGGTCTTGCCGCAGCCGGAAGGCCCCAGCACGGCGGTGATGCCGTGCGCGGGGACGTGCAGATCGATCCCGTCGAGCACGCGTGCGGCCCCGAACGCCTTGGTCAGCCCGGACACCGTGAGTGAGGTCATGGCGCGGAACTCCTCCGGATGTCGCGGGTCAGCAGGTAGGTCGCGGGCGCGGAGAGCAGCACCATCACCAGGGCGTAGGGTGCCGCCGCCGCGTAGGCGGCGCTGTCGCTGTCGGCCCAGAACTGGGTCGCCAGGGTCCGCGTGCCGATCGGGGAGAGCAGCAGCGTCGCGGTCAGCTCGGTCACGACCGCGATGAACACCAGCGCCCCGGCGGCGCCGAGCCCGGGAGCGGCCAGCGGGAGGGTGACCCGCAGCAGTGTGGGCAGCCTGCCCAGTCCCTGGCTGTGGGCGACATCTTCGAGCACCGGCGGTGCCTGGGCGAAAGCGGCGCGCACGTTCACCACGGCCCTGGGCAGGAAGAGGATCACGTAGGCGGCGACCAGCAGGACGATGGTCTGGTACCACATCGGCACCACCCGGATTCCCAGCGTGACCAGGGCGAGTGCCACGACGATGCCGGGCAGCGCGTTCCCGAAGTACGTGCTGCGTTCGAGCAGGGTGGCCAGCCTCCCGCGGTGGCGTTCGGCCAGCCAGGTCACCGGGACGGCCGCGATCACCGCGCAAAGGGCCGCGAGGGCGCCGAGGCCGAGCGACGTCCCGGTGGTCTCCAGCAGGAGATCCACCGTAACGCCGGACGATGTCCCGGTCACCAGCCAGTACGTCAAGCTGCCGAGCGGTACGCCCAGTGCCAGCACCGCGAGCGTGCCCAGCGCGACGAGGGCGGGCACCGTCCACGCGCCCAGCCGCACCCGGGCCGGCGGACGCGCGACGCCCGAACCGACCCTGGCGAACCGGGCGTTGCCCCGCAGCCGCGAGTCCCCCAGCAGCAACAGCAGACAGCACAGCACGAGTACGGCGGCGAGCATGTTCGCGGCCGGTCCGCTGAAGGACGACTGGTACTGGTCGTAGATCGCGGTCGTGAACGTCGGGAACCGCAGCAGCTGCAGGGCACCGAACTCCGCGAGCAGGTGCAGTGCGACCAGGAGGCACCCGCCGGCGAGTGCGGGACGCAACTGTGTCAGCACCACGCGCCGGAAGGTCCGGAATGGCCCGTCCCCCAGGCTGTAGGCCGTTTCCTCCAGCGCCGGATCCAGTCCGCGCAGCGCCGCGGCGACCGACAGGTAGACGAACGGGAAGTACGAAAGGGTCACGATGACCAGCGCGCCGCCGTATCCGCTCGCCGCGGGCATCAGCGACACCCACCCGTAGCTGTTCACGAACGCCGGGACCGCCAGCGGCGCCGCCATCAATACCGTCCACAAGCGGCGGCCCGGCAGCGTCGAGCGTTCGACCAGCCACGCCGCTCCGGTACCCAGTACCGCGCTCAGGAGGACGGCTCCGCCGGTGAGGCGCACCGTGTTCCACAGCAGTTCCAGGGTCCGCCCGCGCAGCACCAGCCGGCGTACTTCACCCCATCCAGCGTCCACTGTGGACCACACCACGAATCCGAGCGGGACCAGGGCGAGCAGGGCCACCCCGACGGCGGCCACGACCAGCCCGGCGGCAGGACGCCGGCGGCATACCCCTGTGGAGCGCGGTGCGGACACTCAGATCAGGCCCGCTTGCTGCATCAGTTCGACGACCTTGGGGCCGTTCAGCTTCGCCGGGTCGACCGACGGCGGATCCAGCTCGGTCAACGGCTTCAGCTTCGGGTTCGGCGTCACGTCCTTGCCGACCGCGTACTCCAGCGCCTTGCTGTCGGCCAGGATCTGCTGGCCGGAGCGGGCGGTCAGGTACGCGACGAACCGCTGCGCTTCGGCGGCGTGCTTGGCCCCCTTGAGCACACCCGCGCCGGAGATGCTCAGAAAACCGCCGGGATCCTTGCCACCGAAGAACTTCAGCTCGGTGTCCGCGCTGTTCGGTCCGGACGCCGCCCGGTCCTTGTACCAGTAGTAGTGGTAGATCACGCCGGCTTCGAGCTCGCCGGAGTTGACCGCCTTCATCACCGCGATGTTCCCAGGGTAGACCTTGCCGTTCGCCTTCAGGCCGGACAGCCATTGCCGCGTCACTTCCTCGCCCTTGACCGCCAGGACGGCGCTGACGATGGCCTGGAAGTCCGCGCCCGCCGCGGCGAACCCGATCTTGTCCTTCCACCGGGGTTGGGCCAGCTCCATCAGCGACGCGGGCAGCTGCTCGGCGGTGAGTTTCTTCGCGTTGTACGCCAGCACCGTCGATCGGGCGGCGAAGCCGATCCAGTTCCGGCTCGAGGGAATGAAATCGGCAGGCACCTGGCCTAGCGTCGGGTCGTCGATCTTGGCGAACAGCCCCTTGCCGTCCACCAGGCTCATCGCGGGAGAGTTCTCCGTGACGAAGACGTCCGCCGGACTCGCCGCGCCTTCCTGCACCAGCTGGTTCGCCAGCTCGAAGTCCTTGCCGTTGCGGATGTCGACCTTGATCCCGGTCTCGCGGGTGAACCCGTCCACCAGCGTCTTCACCAGATCCTCGTGCTGCGCGTTGTACAGCGTCAGCGAACCCCCGCCGGCCGCGTCATCGGCCCCGGCGCCGCACGCGCCCGCCGCGAGCGAAACGACAACGCCGACAACCGCCAGCGCCGAACGCCTGGTGAACCGCATGAAGACCACGCCTCCGAAAGTAAGCCTTAGCTTGGTTAGGACACCTTAAGCACACCAGGCCCGATCGGCAGCGTGATACCGGTTACTCCGAAGAAATGATCCTGAAAGCCGAGAAGTTCGTTGGTTTTCAACAGGAAAGTCTGGCCGAAATGAATCCATTTCGGATTTACCGTCCGCTAACCATCGTCTGTGGCGAAGACTACTTCACCCTTCGGTTTGGTTAGCCTATGCTTCGCCGAGGCCGCGCGCAGTCGCGTGGCCGTCGCGAGCGAGGACGAACAGAAATGACCCACGATTCGCTGATCTTGGCGCCGACACTGAAAAGTCTTCCCGAGCCGGCGTCCATAGTAGACAGTGAGGTGCGCTTCGCGCGGGATCTCGCCCGGCACGGAGACCGGCCCGCGATCGTCACCCCCGATGGCCGCGCGATCAGCTATCCCGACCTCGACCACCGCGTCGACAAGGTCGCCGAAGCACTCGGCGCCACCCGCCGTCTGGTGATGATCGAGGCCCGCAACAGCCTCGCGTCCGTGGTCGCCTATCTCGCCGCGTTGCGTGCTGGGCACGCGGCGCTGATCACCGCCGGCGACGCGCCGCGGGAACACACCGAAACGCTGCTCGCGCACTATGACCCCGATGTCGTGCTGAACGATTCTGGGCACGACATGCCGGAACAACGCTTCCGGCGCAACGGTTCCCGGCATGTCTTACACCCCGACCTCGCCCTCCTCCTGTCCACATCGGGCTCGACGGGGTCACCCAAGCTGGTCCGGATCGCCGCGGCCGGCGTACAGGCCAATGCCGACGCGATCGCCGGCTACCTCGGTATCAGGCCTACCGACCGCGCCGCGTTGTCGTTGCCGTTGCACTACTGCTATGGGCTTTCCATCGTCAACAGCAATCTCGCGGCAGGCGCCTCGCTCCTGCTGACCGAAGGATCGGTGACCGATCCCGGCTTCTGGGAGACGATGCGGCAGCAGCGTGCGACGAGCCTGCACGGCGTTCCGCACACGTTCGCGCTGCTGGATCAGGTCGGCTTCGACGAACACACTGTGCCGCACCTGCGCTACGTCACGCAGGCCGGAGGACGGCTCGCGCCCGAGACAGTGCGCCGCTACGCAAGAATGGGACGACGCGGCGGCTGGGACCTGTTCGTGATGTACGGCCAGACCGAAGCGACCGCCCGCATGGCTTATCTGCCCCCGGATCTGGCCGAATCACGGCCCGGTTCGATCGGGAGACCGATCGACGGCGGCAGCTTCACCATCGCCGATCCGGACGACTCCGGCGTCGGCGAACTCGTCTACCGGGGCCCGAACGTGATGATGGGATACGCCCGCACAACCGGCGATCTCGCGCTGGGGCGGACGATCGACGAGCTCCTTACCGGAGACCTCGGCCGCAGAACCGCCGACGGGCTCTACGAGGTGGTCGGACGACGCGGCCGGTTCGCGAAACCCTTCGGCAAGCGAATCTGCCTGGACGAGATCGAACTCCTCTTGTCGCGCAGCGGAATCGAGGGCGCCTGCACGGGCGGCGACGATATCCTCGATGTCCACGTCCCCGCGGACGCCGACCGCGCCCACAAGATCGTGTGCGCCGGGACCGGTCTGCCCGCGACCGGCGTCCGGGTGCACTCCGTCGCACGGATCCCCCGGCTCCCGACCGGAAAGACGGATTACCTCGCGCTCCGTCCGGCCGTCGCCGACGACCAGCCCGCGTCCTCCGTCCGCAAGGCGTTCCGGAAGATCTTGCCCCACCGCCGGATCACGGCCGACGACACCTTCGTCGGTCTGGGCGGAGACTCCCTCAGCTACGTGAAGATGTCGATCGCGCTCGGCGCGATCCTCGACCGCGTCCCGTCCACGTGGCCGACCATGTCCGTGCGCGAACTGGAATCGTTGCGCGTCCGAACGAACCGGCTGGCACATATCGACACCGGCATCGTCCTTCGCGCGGTCGCCATCCTGCTCGTGCTCGGCACGCACATCGGTCTCTTCGTCCTCCCCGGTGGCGCGCACCTGCTGCTGGCACTGTCCGGGTGGGCGTTCGCACGGTTCGCACTCGCGCCCTCGGACGGCACGAGCGGCCGGATCCTGCGCAGCGCTGCCGTCATCGCGGTACCAGCGATACTCTGGATCGGCTGGCGCGCCACGGCCAGCGACGCCGTCGGAATCGCCAACGTGCTGCTGGTCAACAACCTCGTGCACCGAGACGCCGCGATCGGTTATTGGTACGTCGAAGTCCTGGTATTGCTCCTGCTGGCCCTCGCCGCCGTCTTCGCCGTCCCCGCCATCCGCCGATTCGAACGCCGTCACGATTTCGCCACCGCGGCGGCGGCTCTCGCCCTCGCCCTGCTGATCGGCCTCGGCACGACCCGCACCGGTTCGTTCACCGATCTCGCGTTCAGCCTGCCCGGCACCGCCTGGTTCTTCGCCCTCGGCTGGCTGCTGCAACGAGCTTCGACGCCGGCCCACAAGGCGCTCGTCGTCGCCGCGATCGTCGCGTTGGTCCCGGGACAATTCGGTGACTTCGGCCGGGAAGCGATCATCATCGCCGGCCTGCTCCTGCTCCTCGCGATACCGCGGGTCGCGCTACCGAAAGCGCTCATCGCGCCCGCCGGCCTGATCGCCGACGCGTCGCTCTACATCTACCTCACCCACTACACGGTGTTCCCGGCCCTGCTGCACCACCTACCGCCGCTACCGACACTCCTGGCGTGCGTGGCCGTCGGAATCGCGGTGCGACAAGCAGTCCAGACCGGCCAGGAGCTCACTCGGAGGCAGCTTTCCGTCCGGACGAAGAAGACGACAGGCGCCGCCGGGTCAAGGGCGTCAGCGAGAAGCCATTAGGCCTCCGGTCGAGTCGCCGCCGGCCGTCTGAGAGGAGACAGTCCGGATGCCCCTCCACGAAGAAACCAGCGCGCCCGAAGCTTCCCGGCCACACCGACAGTGACCGATGACAGGCGAACTTGGCTGCTCGCGGTGACGAAACGTCTCGGTTCGCCCCGGCGGAGGGTGCAACGAACCCGGGGGCCGTGACGGCCTACGGGGCATGCAGCATTTCATCATCCCCGGTGCCGGCTTGAATGTGCCGCGAGGTCTGCGGCGGCACACTCAGCCCGGCTTCGTCGAGGCTGCGCAGGAAGTTGGGGTAGCGCCCCACATTTTCGCGCCCCGGCCCATCGTGTAGGCGGGGTGATGGTCGTCGTCGAACTTGTCGACCCCATCGGAAGCGGTCCGGTTGTCCACGACATCGTGCGTAGTACGCGGGGCTTCCACGTCCTACGACCTCAAACGCGCGACCGGCCGATCAGTGGGTTACTTCTGGACCTTCCACACGCGCAGTTGCACTCGGAGCCCAAACGGCTCGAGGAAGCCTGCCTCCTCGATCTCGACAAGGAGGACTCCGGACGTCGGCACAAGACGTGCTCGATCACCGTAACCGGCCTGAAAGTGCTGTGCGACTGGACGGCCGAGCCGGTCAACGAGCATTTCGAGACGTGGCGGAGATCAAGCTCTTCTTCGCTTGGGCATCCGATCCGGCGTGAGCGGGAACCGCGGGAACGAAACCGGCGCCGCTCTCACCCCGACCCGATGACAGCGACTTTCGCTCCGCTCACGGAGATTCGCCTTCTATGGCAAAGCCGACCCGTACCGAACCGAGTCCGGAGATTTCGGCCTGGAAGAAGTCGCCCGGCGCGGCGATGACCATCGGCCCGAGCGCGCCGGTCAACACGACGTCCCCCGCCCGTAGCGGGTCTCCTCGGCGGGCGAGCGTGGAGGCCAGCCAGAGCGCCGATTCGAGGGGGCTGCCGAGGCAGTCCGCGCCGCTGCCTTCCGAGACCACCGTGTCGTGGCGGGACAAGGTCATCCGTACTGTCCGCAGGTCCACTCGGTCGAGCGGCACTCGAGTACCGCCCAACACGAACAGGCCGGACGACGCGTTGTCCGCGACGGTGTCGACGATGGAGATGTCCCAGTCGCTGATCCGGCTGTCCACGATTTCCAGCGCGGCGACGGCGAACCCGGTGGCACGCACGAGTTCTGCCACGGTGCAGTCCGGGCCCGGAAGGTCGTCGGCCAGGACGAGTGCGACCTCGGCCTCGATCTTCGGCTGAATCAGCCGCCGGGCGGGCACCATCCCGCCGTCGGCCACCGCCATGTCAGTGAACAGTGCCCCGAAATCGGGCTGCGCGACACCGAGCTGGCGCTGGACGGCCGGCGAGGTCAAGCCGATCTTGCGGCCGGCGAGGCGTCGCCCTCCGGCCATCGCGCGCTCGGTGTTCAGCCTTTGCACCGAGTAGGCGGCTTCGATGTCGCCGAAGGTGAACAGGTCACGGACCGGCGGACACGGCTTACCGGTTTCGACGGCGTTCCGCAGCAGATCCGCGGCTTCGCGGACGGCGGCGCTCACGGCAGCCGCCGGAAGGGACGAGCGGGCATGGGACAACCTCCGGATTCAGGCGCTGGCAGGGAGGCCGAACGGGGTCAGGCAGAAGCCGGACCAGGCATCGGAATACTCCGAGTCGGCCGCCGGGCTCAGCAAATGACGGTAACGGCCGGCGTGGAACACGAGTGGCTCTCCAACGCTGTCGGTGAGGTGGCGCACCTCGCCGACGAACAACGTGTGGTCGCCCGCGGGGTGCGCGTCGACGATCTCGGCTCCCACCTGTGCCAGTGCACCCGCCACGAGGGGAACGTCGGCGTGGTCGTCGAACCGTGGCGCCAGGTCCGGGTCGGGCATACCACTGAAGTGCTTACTGATGGGCTCCTGATCCGCGGCGAGGACACTGACGCCGTAGACGCCGCTGGCCAGGAGGTAGTCGTGCATCTTCGCGCGTTTGGCGATGGACACCACGACGAGGGCGGGCTCGAGGGACACCGACATGAACCCGTTCGCGGTCATGCAGTGGGGTCCCGCCGGAGTCGGCGTGCTGAGGATCGTGATGCCGGTGGCGAACCGGCCCATGGCGTCGCGGAACCGCCGAGGGTCGACGCCGACCGCGGGAGCGGCGGTATCCATGAATACTCCTTGAGATTCTAGCGTCCACGTAAGGCGATGGGCACGGTGTCCGGCACCCGGCCCATCAGCTGGCGACCGCGCTCGAAGTCGCCAGCAACAGGTCCAGCAGCACCCCCTCGACGTTCGCGGTGACGACGGTGTCCACGAGACCGGAGAACCCGTCGGCCCAGGCGCCCGGGTCGACGACGACGATCCGGCCGGCGGCCTTGACCGCCTGGAGTGTGCCGAGGTCATGTCGCCCGAGTCCGAGGTAGACGGCGGGAGCGATACTGCGTGCCAGCGGCCCGATCTCGAGCTGCGGGGGCGCATCGCCCGCGGCCACGGCGGCCGACGTGGCGGCGAGCGCGATCCCCGGAGTCGCGGCGACGCGCTCGGCGACACGGCGTGCACCGGTGCCGAGGCCTGGCCCGAGGCCGATGACCATTCGGGCGGCCGCGAGCCGTGGGGCGTTCGGAACCTCGACCCGGCGCTCGACCGGGGTGCACAGGTCGCCGCCGATCCCCGCGCGGGTGGCGAACTCGACATCCGGTTCCCGTTGGTCACGAACGGCTCGCACCGCGAACGAACCGGGCCGCAGCGTACCCATCGACGGTGTGGAATGCGCGATCACCGGCGCGACCACAGCTGAGGACAGCGCCGGTTTGAGCCACAACAGGTCCGGCTCGTCGGTGTCCGCATCGCGGACCTCCAACGCGGTGAAGTCCCCTGTCAGACCGAGGCCGAGGCGCGCGGCGACACGCGGGGCGTAGTCGCGTCCCCGGGCGCTGAACGGCGCGATCACCGCGAACGGCGAATGCGTGGCGATTGCCGCGCTCAGCGCGTCGGTGACCAGGTCCGTGCGGTACTCCGCCGGTTCGGCTCCGCGCAGCACGAGCACCCGGTCGGCACCGTGCGCATAGAGCACGCGCGGCAGGTCGTGCGGCCGGTCGCACGGCAGCACCGCGACGATCGTGGCACGCAGGTCACCGGCGACCGACCGGGCGCAGGCCAGCGCCTCGAGACTCGCCGGATGCAGGCCGCCCCCTGGCAGCGGCTCGGCGACCGCCCAGATCTCGCGCGACGGTGTGGGCACGACGACTTCGGCTTCGTGCTCGACCGGCGAGAAAGCGGCCTCCAGCAGATCGGCGGCGTCAAAACCGGCGTCGACATACTTCGACGAGCGCTCGCGGGCGTCATGCCGGATCTCCGCGACGAAGGTCGGAGAGCCTCGAGTGCCGAAGTCCCGCGGTCCTCCCCCGAGTTCCTCGGCGGTGAGCATTTCGACGGCCGAGGGATCGGCCTCCGCCGTCGACGGCGGCTCGGCCCCCCGCCCCACGGAGACCACCGCGGGCAACGCCACGGTCCAGGCTTCGCGGCCGACGTCGGTTTCCACGTCCGCGGAGAGGACGCCGTCGCCGACCCTCAGGTTCGTGGCCTGGGTCAGCTGCGGCAAGGCGGCCAGCTCGGCGACCTGAGGGCCGACCTGCGCGGTGCCGCCGTCGAGCGTCCATCGGCCGGTGAGCACCAGGTCCGGGCGCTCCCGCGCCACGAGGCGGGCGAGCGCGCGGGCCGTCGCCAGGGTGTCCGCGCCGGCGAAGCGCCGGTCGACCAGGTGCACGGCGCGGTCGGCACCCCGGCGCAATGCGTCCAGCAGGGTCTCCTCGGCAGCCGGCGGCCCCATCGTCACGGCCACCACTTCCCAGCCGGTCTCCGCCCGCAGGGCCAGCGCCTGAGCCAGGGCATGCAGGTCCGGCGGATTGGTGACGGCCTGGTCGTCGTCACGGCGGAGGCGTTTGGTGCGTTCGTCGAAGGCACCCCGGCCCGGCGCCGG
Source organism: Amycolatopsis sp. NPDC057786 (assembly GCF_042797905.1). NCBI lineage: Bacteria > Bacillati > Actinomycetota > Actinomycetes > Pseudonocardiales > Pseudonocardiaceae > Amycolatopsis > Amycolatopsis sp. NPDC057786. The sequence goes on along the minus strand of NZ_JBHVKW010000008.1, from coordinate 93,313 downwards.
GATCTGCTTGAGACAGACGAGGATACGTCCCGGCGTGTTCAACCTTGGGCTCCCGCGTATGCGTCGTCCTCGACGTCGTACTCTTCACCCGGCGCGAGCATCCGGAACTCCTTCTTGCGCGCCCCGCACACCGGGCAGACCCAGTCTTCGGGGATGTCGTCGAACGGCGTACCGGGCTTGATGCCCCCTTCGGGGTCACCGAGGCGGGGGTCGTACACGTCCTGGCAGACATCGCAGATCCACAGTGCGGTGGCCGGTTCGGCCTGGGTCTCTTCGGTAGCCACCAGCGTCCTCATCGACGCCTCCTTTCAGGATGGAAAGGAGACGGCCTCGGAACCTCGGGGCTTCCGAGGCCGTCTCCCGCTTGGTGTGGTCGGGATCAGGGCTCGAGCCCCGCCATGCGCGTCATCCCGCGCACGCCGAGTCCGCCGTCGCTGTGGATGATCGTGCCGGTGACAGCGGGTGCGCGTTCCTTCGCGGCGAGGAACGCATAAGCCCAGGAGTGGTCGTCCGGCTCGGCGACGATGCCCAGCGGGTTGATCCCCTTGATCAGGCCCTCGATGTCCGGGACGTCCTTCAGCGACTGGCCTTCGCTGGCGAGCGCGGGGATGCCACGCAGATCCGTGATCGTGCCTCCGGGTGCCACCCCGTTGACCCTTACATGCGGCGAAAGTTCGTATGCCAGCTCGGTCACCAGGCCGCGGACGGCGAACTTCGACGACACGTAGAGCGGACCGCCGCCACCGGGATAGAACCCGGCGTTGGAGATGGTGAGGATGATCTGGCCGCGGTTCTCGATCAGCTGGTCCAGTGCTGCCTTCACAGTCAGCAGGTTGCTTTTCACGTTGACGGCGAAGAGCTGGTCGAACGCCTCGCCGATCTTGTCCTTCGGCAGCTGCGGAATCTCGGTGAAGTAGTCGAACACCCCCACCGCGCACACGAGTGTGGTCAGCGATCCGAACGCCTGCTTCACGTCCGCGACGGCGCGTTCGTTGTCCCACATCGAGGTCGCGTCGCCCTGCGTCACGACCACGGCGTCCTGGGGAAGTTTCTCCCGCAGATCCCGCGCCTTTTCCGGCGAGATCTCGAGGATCCCGACCTTGGCGCCCTCCCGTACGTACAGGTCGACCACGGCACGGCCGATACCCGATCCGCCGCCGGTGACCAGCGCCACTTTGCCGTCCAGGAATCCCAAGTGAATCAGTCCTTTCCGAGCAGGGCCGACAGCGGGCGCGCGTCGAGCTTCACGCCGGGGCCATAGGGGGTGTCGAGCAGCTTCGAATACATTTCCGGTGTCTGCCAGGTGAGGCTTTCCAGCTGCAGGGGGTCGAGCAGAGTTTGGAACCCGAGCCGGGGTGAACTGACCAGAAGGCGTTCGCGCTGGCCGGCGCTGGAGTAGCTGACCTGAATCACCGTGAACTCGTTGGCGATCTGGATGATCGGGTCCCGGCCCTCGTTGTGGATGATGGTCATCGAACTGCCTCCATCACATGATCAGGGCGAGGTTGTGAGTCATGACCGTGGTCTGGTCGAGCACGACCACCCGCTTGGCGAGCCGGTAGCCGCCCGTCACCCGGCGGAGCACGTCGTGGCGTTCGCCGGAAAGGATGTCGAACGTCGGGACGTCACCGCGGGTGCGGTAGAGCAGCAGATTCGACTTGACCGTCAGCTCGTCCTCCGAATCGCCGGCGGCGACCCGGATGTTGGTGACGAAATGCCGCGACCGCGACGGCGGGTCCTCCGCCCACGCGTACTCGGTCTCCAAACGCAGGACACGCATTTCCATCGAGTCCCAGTCGTCGTCCATGAGGGTCATTCCCTCGACGATGTCCGTTTCGGCCTCACGTTCGCGCGTGACGCGCAGCGGTACGACATACGACAGGTCCTCGGCTACCGATTCCAGCCATTCCCGGTACCTGCCCGCGTCGAGCAGTTCGGCTTCGGTGAAAAGCCACTCGGTGACTTCACGGACCGTGTTGTCGGTGATCTCCGTTGCGATGGTCATCGGCCCTACGCCTCCGCCCGCGTGAGCGCCTCGGTCGCGGCACCGTCGGCGACCTTGCCGTTACCGCTGTGCGGCGCCGGGTCCGTGACCATCAGCTGCATCCAGTACTCCATGAAGTTGCGCTGGTTGGCCTCGGCGTAGTCCATCGGGAACGCCTTGCCGGGACCGGGCCAGTCGGGGTCGGGCTCGTAGACGCCGCGGCCCATCTGATAGTTCAGCTCCATGGTCTTGGCGTACTGAGCACCCAGAACCCGCGTGATGCTGCGCCAGTTCTCGGCGTCATCCTGCTCGAAGGCACCGGAGATGCCGAAAGTGCGGACGTAGGCCTGGTAACTCTCTTCCTTGTACCAGTCCGGTGCTTCCTTTTCGACGAGGAAGAAGGACAAGATCTCCATCTTGTCCGGGCCGAGTGGGTGCCACAGTCGCAGCGTCAGGAACGACGTCGGCGGCGAGACGTGGTCCTTCGACATCAGGAAGTTGCCGATCGACAGGTTCGGGAACACGGTGCCGTGGATGAACGCGACCGGCCGGAAAACCTCGACCTGTTCCGGCGTAAGACGTCGCTGCAACTCCTCGACGATATTCTCCGGCATACCTAGGAATTCCGGCAGTGGGATACCCGGCGGCGGGCCGATGATGCCGAGACCATGCCCGTTCTCGGTGTGCACGTGCTCGCCGTACAGCGCGAACTGCGGGTCCGGCGGGGCGAGGCCCAGTTCCACCATGGACCTGTGCGTCATCATCGTGTGATAGGCGTCGCCGACGAAATTGTCCGCGCCGAGCTTCCAGTTCGCGTCCACGACCCAGCGCTGCGGGGCGCCGACGACCTCCAGACCGGCGTCACTGCGGTCCAGCACGATGTCGAGGTAGAACTTCATGTCGCCGAGATAGTCCTCGAGCGACTGGGCTTCCGGATCCAGGCAACCGAAGATCAAACCCTTGTAGGTTCCCAGTTTCGGAACCGGCTTCAGATGCCAAAGGGACTTGTCCAGCTTGTTGCCGTAGGCCTCTCGGCCGGCGGGCACGCCCACAAGGCTGCCCTTGTTGTTGTATGTCCAGCCGTGGTACGGGCAGCGGAAGTGCGACGTGTTCCCCATCTCGGCGCGACACACCTGCATACCGCGATGACGACAGCTGTTGAGATGACCTCGGACCTCACCGTCCTCGTCGCGGCAGACGATGAACTGATCCTCCGAGATGTACCGGACGACATAGTCGCCGCGTTCCGGGATTTCGCTTTCGTGGGCAAGGAAAACCCACGAACGGCCGAAAACGCGCTCACGCTCGGCATTGTGCATCTCGGGATCGTTGATGATCGCGGCCGGAACAGTCCAGTTTTCCTCTACTTCGTGCAAACCCTTCTCGAGAACCTGCCGGAGTTCGTCCCTCAACATGTGACCGCCTTGGCGTCAGACATCATTGTCTCCTCCGAAAGCGCGGGCCGGCGAGGAGCAGGACCGCGGTAACAGCTTGACTGGATTTCTAAGATACTAGTATCTTTACGGTCGTTGTCAAACCCCAGTCGCCTGCCACGCAAGCGAACCGAAGGAGAGCGCACCATGGGAACACCCGTCCTGTCGCCGGAGTGGATGAAGTCCTACGGCGAGATCTGGAACGCCACGGACGCGACGCGCGAGGGCCTCAAGAAGCTGAGCATGGTCGTCGAATACCGGCTCGCCGAGGACGAGAGGCGCGCAGGGCAGATCGAGGTCAACGCCGGGGAAGTCGTGCGCGCCGGCACTCCGGCCGAGGGCGTGAAGCCGGACTTCGTGCTGACAGCGAAGGTCGAGACCTGGCAACGCCTCGGCCAGGGCGAACTGCCCGCCGCCAAGGCGATGGTCACCCGAAAAGTCAAGTTCCGCGGGGCCATGTCGGTCGCCCTCGCCAACCTTCCCGGCCTCGAAGCCGCCATGCGGATGTTCGGCCAAGTCGACGACACCGATTGGTCGGTGGCCTGACCAAGGCCGAAGGGGCTCGCCTGGAGCCGGAGCCGGTCCGCCCCGGCTCCAGGACCGCCTTTCGCATGACCTCGCGGCCGCTGCGCGACCTGGCCGATAACGGCCGGGTTCACCCGCCTGCACCGGGAATCATCCTCAAGCGACACCTGGCACACTAGAATGGCTCTTCCCAGATGAGGGTGTAGGTCGGCCGGGCGCGTCGGTCCGCAGGTAGACGTCGAGGTCTCCCGACGATGGAGGTTCCTACGCCATCCATCCGAAAGACCTCGACGTGACCGACGCTACCCCGCCGGCCGGCTTCGGCCGCCCTGACCTGACCGCCTTCGCGGTCTCATCCCAATCGACCCTGATCGAGTCTGCTGACCCCCTCGACGAGAACGCAGCGACATCACAGCCACCCAACCCCGACCGTCCGGGAAGCCGGGACACGTCACATGGCCTGTGCTGCGGGCGTGTCGAGTGGGTCGTCCAGGGGCGACGCAGGAGCGTCGACGCGACGTGCTGAGAGGTGGTTCCAGTCGAGCACTAGGACACCGGCTACAGGCATGGCGATAGGTCAGGAACGGCGTCGCTCCCTACGCAGGAGGGAGCGCAGAGTCTCGGCGTTCGCGTAGCCGACCCGTAGCGCGATCTCGGCGGAGGTGAGGTCCGTGGTTGCTGAGAGGTGCCGAGCTCGTTCGATGCGAAGCCGTTGGACGAAGCCGAGCGGAGTGAGGTTGAGCGCCGCACGGACTCGTCGTTCGAGGGTGCGCCGGCTGGTGCCGAGCGACTGCGCGACGAAGGCGACGTTGAACGGTTCGTCCAGGCGGGCGCGCACGAAGCGTTCGAACTCGACGACGATCGGGTCCTCGTGCCGGAGATGTTCGTAGGCGACGAAGGCCGCCTGCGACGGACGCTCGTCGATGATGAGGAGCTTGGCGACATGTTGGGCCAGGTCGGGGCTGATCGATCGCACGAGTGAGAGCGCGAGGTCGATGTGGGCGAACGCGGCGCCGGCGGTGACGAGGTTCCCGTCGACCACGACCATGGTGTCGAGATCGAGGGCGACGGTCGGATAGCGCTTCAGGAACTCCGGCCCCAGGAACCAGCTGGTCGTCGCCCGCCGATGATGCATCCGTCCGGTCTCGGCGACAGCGAACACGCCGGTGCACGCCGCGGCGATCCGGGTGGTCGCGTCGTCGAGGCGCCCGAGCGAGGCGATGACCGAACGAGCATCTCGGCTCTGGAGGGCGTCGTTGGTAGCGGCAGCCGTGAGGGTTCCAAGCGCAGGGACGACGACCACGTCGAACTCTGCGGACTCCGACAGCGGGTGGTCCACCGACAGGGTCATCGATGCCGTCGTGGTCACTCTCCGTTTCGGTCCGAGGATGGCGAGTTCGATCGGGTCGATCCGCGGGTCGACATCGCCGCGGGCTCCGTCGGCCACCCGCACGATGTCGATGACCGATGCGACAGCCGAACCGAAGCAGCCGTCGATCGCGATCAGTCCGATACGCATGGCGCGAACAATAGCAATACTGCCGTATACGCCACTTCTCACATGCCCTTGCTCGTCATACGCTGAACTCGCTTCACCAAGAAACCTCGACACCTAGGAGAACCCCTCATGTCCACACCCGCATCACTTCCGTATGCCTTCGTCGCCAAGATCGTCGCGGCCGATGGACAGCACGACGCGCTCGCCGATCTGCTCGCCGGCGCTGTCGCGCTCGCCAACGAAGAAGTAGGAACGATTGTCTGGTTCGCGGTCAGGACCCACGCCGACACCTTCTGGATCTTCGATGCATTCCCCGACGAGGCCGCTCGCGACGCCCACGCCAACGGCGCCATCGTCGCAGCCCTGATGGCCAACCAGCACCTCCTCGGCGCAGCACCCGAGATCCTGGCGGCCGACGTCCTCGCGTCCAAGCTCCCGTAGTCCGCCAACGCACGAGACGATCGCGCCCGGCCGAGCCGTCGCCAGGTCGCGACGCAACGCCACGCTGCGTTGCCGAGCGGTGCGAGGCCTATCGGCACCCGGACAGGATGTCGGCCGCGAGCGCTCAGCCGGCGAGGGGTCCGTCGCAGAGGAGAGCGACGTCGGTGTCGGGCAGAGCCGTGAGGCCAGCGCATCGCGCGACCATCAGAACCGAACCGCCCCTGCCCTGCGTTTCCGCAGGTCAGGGGCTGTTCGCCGGAGCCGCCTGTCGGAATCGAACCGACGACCTAATCACGTCGGCTTTGCGTCTATCGCTTGATGCACCCACTGGGCGAACGAGCCGCTGACGTGCTCGCCTACTTCGAACGACCCGGCACCAGCAACGGGCCGACCGAGGCGCTCAACGGACGGCTCGAACACCTGCGCGGCTCCGCACTCGGGTTCCGCAACCTGACCAACTACATCGCCCGAAGCCTGCTCGAGACCGGCGGCTTCAGACCCCAACTCCTACACCCCCGATTGGGATGAGCCACTAGAATCTCTGCGTGATCACCACTACGCCAGCACCGACCTTCCCGCACCGAAGGGCCGGATAATCCCATGCCCATGATCGCGTCAGCGAACAAAACAGACCAGATCTACCTAGCACTGCTCTCTCAGCTTCTCGAGGGCCATTATCAGTTCGGAGAAATCCTCAGCACCTATGAACTGGCCGCCGAGTTCGGCGTGAGCCGGCGGCCGGTAATGGACGCGGTGATGCGGCTGGCCTCCGCCGGATTCATCTCGGTCATTCCGCAGGTCGGCTGCCAGGTGGCGATTCCGAACGAACGCAAGGTGCGCGACCACTTCGCGGTGGCGGGCATTCTCGAAGGGGCGAGCGCCCGGCTCGCGGCGATCAACGCCACGGACGCCCAACGAGCCGAGATCGACGACATGCTGGTGCGGGGCATCGGCCCGGCCAAGCGCAACGACGCACTCGCCTTCGCCGCGGCCAACCGGGACTTCCACTCGGCGGTCCTGGCGGCCAGCGGCAACCAGCGCCTGGCCGAACTGGCGATCGACACCTGGGACCTCAACGACTTCTACCTCCAGAAGAACCGGCTGAGCACCGACCTGGCGAAAGCACAGGCGGAGCACACAGAAATCGCGGAGGCGATCGAGCGCCGAGACGCGGACCGGGCGGGCACACTCATGGAGGAACACATTTCACGGTTCTGGAAGTTCGTGGAAGTGTAGCCTCTTACCTCACCCGATCGGATGTCATGCCCGACGGCGTGACATCCGATTTTCACATTCACCACATGGCGAAGACTTCGACGCAAAAGCGGGTTGCTCCTGAGATTCTAGTATGCCAATATGTGGGGACGGCGCAACAGAAAGGAACGTTGTGGAGCAGCACGTGAGTATCTGGGGCGACTTGGCCGACCTGGACCTTCGTCAGCGAACCGTGGACGCGGGCGGCATCGCCACCCGGGTGTTGGAGGCAGGAAGCGGGCCGGCACTGGTCATGGTGCACGGCACGGGCGGGCATCTGGAAGCGTATTCCCGCAATCTCCGCGACCTCGCCAGGGAATTCCGGGTCGTCCTCTACGACATGGCGGGACACGGGCATTCGGCCAAACCCGACCGCCCCTACACGATCGACTACCTCAGCGACCATTTGATCGCGACGCTGGACGCGCTGGAAATCGACAAAGCCCATCTCTCCGGAGAATCGCTGGGTGGCTGGGTGGCAGCGTGGGCCGCGGCGCACCATCCCGACCGGATCGATCGACTGGTGCTCAACACTCCCGGCAACGTGACCAACAAGCCGGACGTGATGGCACGGCTGAAGGAATCAAGCATGAAGGCGGTCCGCGAAGCGAGCCGTCAGACCGTGCGTACCAGAGTCGAATGGCTCTTCCATGACAAGAGCCTCGTCACCGACGAACTCGTTGAACTCCGGCTGCGAATCTACACCCAGCCGGGGTTCGAGGACGCGATGCGCAACATCCTCGCGGTGCAGGACTGGGAACATCGGCGTCCCTATGTCTGGTCCTCGCAGTGGTGCGGCCGAATCTCCGCGCCGACCCTGCTGCTGTGGACCGATCACGATCCGACGGCCTCCGTCGAGGAGGCCTCGCTACTCGAAGAGCTCATCCCCGGCAGCCGCCTCGAAGTCATCGAGGGCGCGGGCCATTGGCCGCAATGGGAGAAGCCGGACCAGTTCAACGAGACCCACATTAGGTTCCTGAAAGGAAAGTGATGACCGCACGAAACGGCGCCGCGTACCTCGACCGGTTGCGCGAACACAGCCCTGAGCTGTGGGTCGGGGCCGAGAAGATCACCGACGTGGCCGGACACAAGGCGACGTCCGGCGCCGCGGCCGAGATCGCCCGCCTCTACGACCTGCAGTTCAAGAACGACAGCCTGCTCTTCTCGCCCGACGGCGATGCCGCCAAGGCCGGTGTGCAGTTCCTGATGCCCCGCACCGCGGAGGACCTCGAACTCCGCCGTGTGATGCACAAGCAGTGGGCGGATTCCAGCCTCGGCATGATGGGCCGCAGCACGGATTTCGTCAGCGCGATGCTGGTGGCGTGGAACGCCAACGCCGAGTTCTTCGGGGAGGGCGCCGACCGGGTCCGCGCGTACTACAAGTATGTGCGGGACAACGACCTGTTCCTCTCGCACGCGCTGGCGGACCCACCGGTGGACCGCTCGAAGCCGCCGTCGCAGCAACCCGATCCCTACACCTACCTCGGCGTGAAACGCGAGACTCCGGACGGCATCATCGTGAGCGGCGCGAAGATGCTCGCTACTGCCGCACCGTACTCCGACGAGATCCTGGTCTGGCCGTTCTCACTCCGGAAGTACGCGGCCGAGGAAAAGCCCTACGCCATCGCGTTCGCCATCCCGACCGACGCGCCGGGTGTTCGGCTGATCTGTCGCGAACCGTTCGGTGGCGGGAACAGCTTCGACCATCCATTGTCCAGCCGGTTCGACGAGATGGACGCCGTCGTCGTGTTCGACGACGTGCTCGTCCCCTGGGAGCGGGTGTTCATCAACCAGGACTACGAGCGGGTCAACAACATCTGGGCGATCAACTCCAATGCCTTTACCGGTGTCCAGACCTCGGTCCGGCTGCTGGCGAAGCTCCAGTTCGTCGCCGGCATCGCCAAGCGCGCCACCGAGATCGTCAAGACCGACCAGTTCCCCCAGGTCCGAGACGCGCTCGGTGAGATCACGACGTACATCGAGCTGACGAGGGCGGCCGTTCTCGCCGCGGAGTCCGGCGCCCAGCACAACGACGAGGGCATTCTGTTCCCCGACGTGCGTCCGCTCTACGCGATCCGCAACTCCGGGAACCGCTGGTACCCGCGAGTCCGGGAGATCCTGCAGCAGATCCTCGCCGGCGGCCTGCTCTACCAGCCTGCCGACGTGAGCGCGTTCGGCTCGCCGATCGCCGAGGACATCGCCCGGTTCTACCGCGGCCCTGACACGAACAGCCTGGATCGCATCGCGATCTACAAGGTCGCCGCCGACCTCGCCGTCTCCGCTTTCGGTGGCCGCCACGAGCTCTACGAACGGTTCTACGCGGGCGACCCGCTGTTCCTCCGCGTCAACACCCAGTTCAACCAGTACGACTGGACCGAGCCGCTCGGCCTGATCGACGGGCTGCTGGCCACCTCGATCGGAGCGGCCGACGTTCTGCGCGGCAAGGCCGGGGAGGGTGCGGCGGCATGACGGCACACGGCCGCCGGGCGCTGGTGACCGCCGGGTCGAGCGGACTCGGCGCCGCGATCGCGACGTCGCTGCGCACCAGCGGGGCCGAGGTGTTCATCACGGGCACCGGCCCGCATACCGGCGAAGTCGCCCGCGAAATCGGCGCGGCGGGCTGGGCGATCGCGGACTTCACCGAGCCTGGGGCCGCGACCGCCGCGGCCGCCACCGCCCGCGAAACGCTCGGGGACATCGACATCCTGGTGTCCAACACCGGTGGCACCCGGGCGGCCGCGGCCGCCGATCTCTCGGTGCAAGACTGGGACTCGGCGTACCGGCTCCTGCTGGACAGCGCGATTTCCTTGACCCAGGCGGTGTTGCCCGCGATGTCGGCGGCCGGGTGGGGACGGCTGATCTACGTCACCTCGGTCGGCGTGGTGAAGCCGTTACCTCTGCTGCATCTGTCCAACGTGATGCGGGCCGGCGTGGCCGCACTGGCGCGGTCGCTGGCCGCCGAGGTGGCGCCACACGGGGTCACCACGCATGTCATAGCTCCCGCGCATGTCGACACCCCACGGCGGCGCTCCTTGGCCGCGGCGCGCGCGGCCGCCGCGGGTGTGCCGACCGAGGAATTGGAACGACAGCAGCTCGCGACCGAACTGCCCGTCGGCCGATGGGGACGCCCCGAGGAGATCGGCGAACTGGTGGCCCATCTCTGTTCCGAGCACGCCGGTTTCCAAACCGGGCAGACACACGTCATCGACGGCGGGATGACCTCGACCTAAGTGGAGAACCATGACGAATTTCGACCAGTGGATGCACAAACTCCACGAAATGAAGGACTACGACCCGGAACGGTCGATGCCGGAGCACATGGTCACCCGCTCGGAGAGCGCCCGGTGGCTCGAAGAGGACGTGACCGGCAACCCCAGCCGCGTCGGAGTGCTGGCCGATGTGCCGGCGAAATCGATGGAGTTCTACCTCCAGGAGATCCCGGCCGGTACCGCGACCGACCTCCAGCGCCATCTGCACGAGTCCGTGCACTGCGTGCTCGAGGGCGGCGGCTACTCCGAGATCGGGCCCGAAACCCTGCGGTGGTCCGCCGGGGACTTCGTTTACACCCCGCCGTGGGTCTGGCATCGGCATTACAACGACGGCACCGGGCTGGTCCGCATGATCCTGGTCGAGAACTCGCGCCAGCTCGACTCCCTCGGCATCAACCGGCGGGAAAGCGCCGGGAACATCCCGTACGACAAGATGGACAGGAGTTGACCCACCCATGGGTATTTCACAGGTGGCCCACGCCGAACTCGCCGTCGCCGATCTCGGTGAAGCGATCGGCTTCCACACTGACGTCCTCGGCATGCAGGAACTCGGCCGGTCCGGCGGTGCGGTGCGGCTCTCGGTCGGTATCGACGGCGGTTGCGATCTGGTGCTGACCGCCGGCGGGACCGGGGTCCGGAAGTTCGCGTTGCGTGTCGACGACATCGCCGACCTCGACCGCTACGCGAAACGGCTCGCCGAAGCCGGCGTCGCGACCGAGACCCGCACCGACGAACACCCCGGTGTGGTCCAGTCGCTGCAGTTCCAAGCGCCCTCCGGGCACGTCATGGAACTGGCACTGCTCTCGACCGGGCCGCAGTACCTCCACCCGTCGATGGCCCGCCACCGCGGCGGGATCCGCGCGCTGGACTTCGACCACATCACCGTGCAGGCACAGGACCCGAAGCCGCTGGTCGACTTCCTGGTCGAGCTGCTGGACTTCCAGGTCTCCGATGTTTTCGCCCCGGCCCCCGGGGTGATCGGAGCGGCCTGGTGCCGGGCCAGCACGTTGCACCACGACATCGCGATCATCTCCACACCAGAGGCCGGGAAGTCGCTGCACCACTACGCGCTCGGGATGGAGTCGTTCGACCACCTCAAGCTGGCCGCCGACGAGCTCGCCCGGCACGACGTGCCGATCGAGGTCGGGCCGGGCCGCCACGGCGTGGGCGGCAACGTCTACACCTATTTCTGGGCCGCGGGCAACCGCTACGAACTGTCGGCCGAGATGCCGCGGGTGCGCCGGGACGACCCCGTGGTGTGGGACGACTTCCCGAAGGCATTCAGCCCGTGGGGGCTGCAGCCGCCGGAGTCGTTCGGCCACGCGTCCTGAAGTTCCCCCAAGACCGATTCACCCGGCGTGTCAGGAAACCCCCCACCTGACCCGCCGGGTGAATCGCCTTTTCCCTGTGGACACGAAGGAGAGTCAAGTGGTGCAGAAATTCGGCGTCGACGACGTGCGCGGCGTCGTCGCCGTCGCCCCGACCCCGGCGCTCCCCGGTGCTGCCGGCCTCACCGCCCGCGACACCGTCGACCTCGGTGAGTCCGACCGGATGATCCGTGCGCTCGTCGCCGACGGCGTGGACGGGATCATCACCAACGGCACGCTCGGCGAGATGGCGACGCTGACACTCGACGAATGGAAGGCCTTCGCCGCCTGCGTCGCGGACGCCGTTTCGGACACCGCGCCGGACCTTCCGTTGTTCGTCGGGGCGACCACCCCGAACACCAGGGACACCCTCGACCGGATCCGGTTTTTGCGTGATCTCGGCGTACGCGGGGTGCTCCTCGGCCGTCCTATGTGGAGCGCGCTCGGCGCTGACGCCCTGCTCGCCTTCTACCGCGGTGTCGCGGACCTGTTCCCGGAAATGGCGATCGTCCTCTACGACAACCCTGAGGCGTTCAAGGGACCGATCCCGTCGGCGGTCTACGCCGAACTCGCCAAGTTGCCCCAGATCATCGGCGCGAAGTACATCGCGATCACCCCCAAATTCACCGCGGACGTGGCCGCGGTCGGCGGGCGGATCCGGTTGCTGCCGCTGGAGAGCGACTGGCTCGCGGCGCATACGCTCCACCCGGAAACGACACTCGGCTGTTGGAGCAGCAGCGCCCTCTGCGGACCACGACCCGTGCTCGCCCTGCGCGACGCGATCCGCTCCGGCGACGTCGACGCGGCACGGCACCTCACCCACCGTATTGAGTGGACCTACGAGCCTTTCCTCGCCAGGACGAACTTCCCTGAGTTCTCCAAATACAACATCAGCCTCGAGAAGCTCCGCTTCGACGAAGCCGGCTATGTCACCGCCGGCCCGGCGCGCCCGCCATACCACGTCGTTCCCGAGGCCTATGCCGAAGGCGCGCGGGAGAATGGTCGCCGCTGGCGCCTGCTCGTCGGCGAAGTCCGCCGTCCGGCCTCATGATCCTTGCCCGGACCACGCTTGGGTGTGGCTTGGCCCGGGCCCGCGGAACTGATGGTGCCGCCCCAACCAGCCGGGGCGGCACCATCAGTTCGTACACCGAGTTTCAGAGCGTGCGCAGGATTCCCCCCACTGTCTGCCCGACGGTCGTGACCACACCATCCAGTGGCGCGGGCACGCTGACCGGCGGTCCTGCGATCGGGCCGGGAACAGGACCAGGCGCCGGCGGCTCGGCGGGTTTGACGGGCTCGGCGGGTTCGGCGGGCTTGGGCCTCGATGGCACGGGCTCAGCCGCGCCACCGCCCGCTGCCGGCGCCGGGCGGGCCGCGGCGCGCTCGGCACTTCCGTCGCGTACCGGATCTTGATCGGCGTTTCCGGGCGCGTCCGGGACGGCGAACGATCCGGCGGAATACGCCCTCATCCAAGCCATGACCTTGTTCAAGTAATCCTCGGAGTTGTTGTAGCTGAGGATCGCACCGCGAAGTCCGTTCCCGGTATTCAGATCACGGCCGCCCGCGCAGAGATACCGGCCGGCCGACTCCGCGGAATCGTAGACGTTCTGCACATTCGCCCTGCCGTCACCGGATCCGTCCGCAGCCCACTTTTCCCAGGTCGACGGAATGAACTGCATCGGGCCGGCCGCACGAGCCCACTGCCCGCTCCGCCGGTCGACGATACTGGCGAATCCCGGCGAACCGTCGAGGGCGGGCCCGTAAATCGGGCGGACCAGCGTTCCCTGCGTGTCCACGTCACCACGGCGGGCGTGATTCGACTCGATCTTGCCGATGCCCGCGAGCAGTGCCCAGGTCAGGTGGCAACCTGGCTTCGCACCACCGAGCGAGGTCTCGGCCCGGCGGTAGGCATCGAGAACCGTGGCCGGGATACCCGAGGTCCCACCAAGTCCGGTCGCATCACCGAGCCGGTGGTCCACCGGTGCCGCGAGTGGCACCGGTGTTGGCGCCCCGGGAAGCATGGCGGGGAGCCCGGCCCCAGGCGCAGGGGTCCACACCGGTTCCGCCGGCGAAGCCGCCCTTGCTCGGTCTGTCGCGGTGGAGGGAAGAGTCCGCCCGTCGGCGACGGGTTCGACCACTACCCCGCCGACGACGACCGCGCTCGTCAGCGCGACCGCGGCGTACGCGGCGGTGCCGATCCGATGGCGTTTTCTCGCCGCCCTTCCCTTTCTCCGAGCGGCCCTGTGACTGCCTACGCTGCGATTCCCGATCGGCGCTGCCATGCCAGGTCCCTTTCTGTTGCATCATCGAAACCAGGGGGTTGGTATGCTAAGATTCTAGCATGTTTGTTGGCCGGAACAATGATGACAACGAAAGGATGGTGGGTCGATGCCCGTTGCCGTGTGCGCCCTGTCCCATTCGCCGCTGATCGGGTTCAACCAGCCACAGAAAGCCGTTGAACGGCGAGTCGAGTCGGCTTTCGAACAGGCGCGGAATTTCATCGCCGGATTCGACCCTGATCTCGTCGTACTCTTCGCGCCCGATCACTACAATGGCTTTTTTTACGACATGATGCCCCCATTCTGCATCGGAACACGGGCCATCGCGCTCGGAGACTACGACACCCCGGCGGGCGAGCTCTCGGTCGCGAAGTCCGCGCGGACACTGGCCAAAGACGTGCTGGCGGCCGGGATGGATATCGCGGTGTCCGAACGAATGTACGTCGACCACGGGTTTTCCCAGCCGCTGCAGATCCTTTTCGGCGGCCTCGACAAGGTCCCCGTCGTCCCTGTCTTCATCAACTCGGTCGCCGCGCCGCTCTGCCCCGTCGCCCGAGTCCGACAGCTCGGCACTGCGATCGGCCACGCGAGCACGCACCTCGACGAGCAGCGCGTGCTGTTCCTCGGCTCCGGTGGACTCTCGCACGATCCCCCTGTGCCGCAACTGAAAGACGCCACCGATGAGGTCGCCGCCCGACTGATCGACGGCCGCAACCCGACGCCCGAAGAGCGTGCCCGGCGGCAGGCCCGGGTGATCGCTTCGGGTCTGGATCTGGCCGCGGGTACGTCGTCGATGCGACCGATCAACCCGGAGTGGGACGGGCAGTTCCTCGACCTCATTTCGGCGGGCGAACTCCAGCGCGCCGACTCCTGGGACAACTCGTGGTTCGCCGAGCAGGCCGGGAACTCCTCGCACGAGGTGCGAACCTGGATCGCCGCGTATGCCGCGATGGCGGCTCGCGGGAGTTACGTGATGAATTACCGGTTCTACGAGCCGGTGCCGGAGTGGGTCGCGGGTTTCGCCGTCACCACTGCCATCTCCACCGACGCCTGATCCTCCGGGCACTGCTCGCCGGGCGCGTTCGAAGACGCGGTCGCCGAACGCGTCCGGCGACCGCGTGTCTCGTCCCGGCTTGAGAGGAAACCATGAAGTCGACGTTGACTCCGCCTCGGCTCGGCCGCGGGCACCGTATTCCCAAAGTCGTCCTGCGCGAGATCCGGATGGTCGCCGAACGAGCCCGCAAACTGTTCGGCGGTGACCCGGACACGGAAGTGACGGATGATTTCTCTGCCGCACAGGAGGTTCTGGCCGAAATCGCCGAACGCGTCGGCGAACTCGCCGCGGCCGGGCGAACCGGCGAGGTCCTCGATCTGTTCATCGACGTCTCCGACGTCCGAGAACGCCTGCGCCAGGCCCAGCTCGAGCTCCGAGTGAGCGTCCACACTCAGGTCCAGGAGACCTTGGCCCGGCTACAGGACGCGCCCTCGGTGGCCCGGCTCGTGGAGCGTGTGCCGGAGGCGGCGTGCCAGCTCGGCTTCGACCGAGCCCTGTTCTCAGAGATCCACGAATCCGTGTGGGTGCCCCAGTCCTGCATCGTGCTGGGTGACCCCACCTGGGCCGCGGAGATCCTGCGGATCGGCCGCGCTGAATCCCCAGTGCTGGACCGCACCGTCGTCGAAACCGAAGCGGTGCGGCGACGGCGTGCGCTGCTGGTCACGGACGCGCGGCGCGAAGCGCGTGGACTCACCTGCCTGGTCGAGGCCGCTCGGCTGGAGTCCTATGTGGTCGCCCCAGTGCTCGGCGACGACGGCGTTGTCGGGTTGGTCCACGCGGACCGCTACGTCCAGGGGCGTCAGGTCGACGAGTTCGACCGCGAGGTGTTCGGAACCTTCGCCCAGGGGCTCGGGATCGCGTTCCGGCGCACCGTGCTGGTCGAACGCGTCCAGTCGCTGCGAACCGAGGTCGGCCAGTTCACGACGAGCATCGCCAACGCCATGGACCGGATCCTGAGCACCGGCCTCCCGACAGCACCAATCATCGGTGACCCCGTGGTGCCGCCGCCCGGGCCGGTACCGGTTCGATCCTTTGTGGAGTCGGCGCTCACTCCGCGTCAGCTGGAAGTCCTTCGGCTCATGGGCGACGGGAAGACAAACGCGGGGATAGCCACCCGGTTGACCATCTCCGAGGACACCGCCAAGTCCCATGTCAAGCAGATCTTACGCAAGCTCGGCGCCGCGAACCGCGCTGAAGCGGTCTCACTCTTCCTGCGGACGCAGCAGGCCCGGAGTGCGCTCGATCTCTCCTGATCCTCACCAAAGGCTCCACACCGCGGCGAGCACGAACACGACACCCACGACCTGGAGCGCGTATCCACTCCGTCGCAGCTTCCCGATCCGCCTCAGACGCTCCGCTTTCGGCAGGGTCGGGCTGGTCCTTTCCGCCGCCGCACGGCAGCCCCACCGTCCGATCGCCACCAGTGCGGCACCCGCCGCCGCGAGCACGGCGAAGTCCGCGATCATCGCGACGGCCGGGGCTGTGCGGGCGCCTGTCCTGGCGCCTGGCCGGGCACCGACCAGCCGGGCGCTTGCTGCGGCGGTGCGGTCGGGTCGGCCGGACGGTATGCGTCGGCGTACCGGACATTCGCACCGGCGAGTTGCGACCCTAGCCATTCGCGCCATGTGGCGAGCGCCTTCTCCAGTACCAGCTGTTGCTTCAGCCGGTCTTTGACCTGGTCGAGGACGGCGGGCTGTGGCGGTAGGACCTGGCGGACCCAGCCTACGTTCCAGCCATTCTTGGTCTGTGTGGGACCGAACCGACCGCCGGCGGGTACCGCGAACGCCGCCTTCCCGTACTCGTCTTCCAGTTGCGCCGCCGTCACCTGGCCGAGGTCACCGCCTTTGCCGCGCGTGGCGCCGTCCAGACTCCGCTGGGCGACGAGGGTTTCGAACGGCGTTCCGGCGTTGAGGTCGGCGAGCACCCGGTCGGCGTCCTCCTTCGTCCGTACCACGATGTTGGCGATCTGCCGCCGTTCCGGATTGTCCAGTTGTGCCTTTCGCTGGGCGAACGCGTCCGCGACCTCGGCATCACTCACCGAGCTCCCCTTGGTGACCGAATCGAACAACTGCGAAACCGCGAGCTGGCGCTTGATCTCGTCGATCACCGCGTCCTCGGACGTCCCTGTGGTCCCGAGCGCCTGCACGAACTTGCTCCTCGCGTCCGGCCCTTCACCGATCTGCTGGGAGATGAACCGGGTCAGCACGTCACGCGCAGCCTTGTCCGCGATGACGATCCCGCGATCGCGCGCCGCGCCGTCGAGCACCATGCCCACTGCGACCGCCTTGGCCGTGTCCCGGCGAAACGTGTCCGATTTGGCGGTGTCCTGCGTGTCCGGCGGCTGTACCCCGTACAGCGCCTTCAGCGTCTGGATCCGGTCCTGCAACTGCTCGACCGTCTCGGTCTGATCGCCGTACGCGAAGACCACGCCGTCCGGCAGCTCGCCGGCGCGCGACGACCACCATCCGATCCCCGCGCCGCCGAGCAGCGCCACGAGCACCAACATGGTCAGGATTCGTCCGCGTCGGCTGCGGGGCAGCCGGACCTTGCCTGGCAGTGCGGTGAGTTTCATGAGGTGACTCCCACGAGTGGATCGGACGCTGGGGTGGTCTCGGACCCGGGTCCGGCCCGGGTGCGGCCGGGCGCGAGCCAGACCACGAGCCGCGCGGCGGCGATGGACAGCAGGACGGCGGCGGCGAGCAGCAATCCGAACTGCCGGATCGCGTCGAGCCGCGAGAGCGAGAGAACGAGGTAGCCGGCGGTCGAGACCGCGGCGACCAGCAGCACGGATCTGCGCAACGCGTGATCGCGACGGCGTTCTGCCTCGGCAAGCAGCACCGCGAACTCGCAGCCGACGGCGGCGATGAGGGACCCCAGCGCCATCGTGATCGGCGTCAAGGAAATCCCGGTCATCCAGATTCCGAGCAGGCCCACCCCGGTGGCGAGCAGCGCGGTCGCGACCGCGCGCAGCGCGTCCTTCCGCCGGGCGAGCACCACCGCGAGCACCAGCCCGGCGACGGCGATGCCGAGCCCGTTGGTCCAGAACCGGTTGCCGGACACAAGTTCGTACCCGCGCGCGGCGACGACCGGCAGTCCCGTCAATTCGGCGTGGTACCCCGGTGGCGCCGGCGGGAGCAGGCGCAGCAGGTCGTCGCGCAGGGCGACCAGGCCCTCGACGTCGTTGAGCCGGACTCCGAACGAGAGCACGGTTTGCCGCGAGTCGGCCCGTAGTACCGATCCGGTCAGGTAGGGCGGCAGCAGCCGGATGGCCGCGGTGATCTCGTCCTTGGTGGGCGTTGGCCCGAGAAAGTTCAGCAGCGTCGGCAGTGAAACGACCGGACGGAGGCTGTCCCCGTGCCGCGCGATGGCCACGTCCTGGGCCTGGCGCAGCCAGGCCAGCGCTTGCGGGGACGTGACGTCCGGGCCGTGCAGGACTACGTCGACCTCGCCCGAGGAGCCGATGACCTGCTCGACCCGCTTCGCGTCGTCGAACGCCGGTAGCCCGTGCACAAAGCTCTGGATATCGCTCTGCAGGGACAGCCTCGGCAACATCGCCCAGCCGCCCACCGCGAGTCCCACCACCACCAGCCCGACACCCAGTCGCACCGGGAGGCTCGTTGTGCGTCCACTTCGGACTGCGGCGGATTCGGGCTCCACGGCGGCGGGCCGGAACGACAAGCCGATGGCGAAGGCGACCAGCACACCGATTCCGAGCGCGATACCGAGATCCCGTACGAACGGCAACGGCGCGAAGGCCAGCGCACCGAACGCGGCCGCGGTGGCGGCCGCGACCGCGAAGACCACCCGCCGGTCGGCCCGCCGAGCCAGGTAGGTCGGGAAATCGCTGCCGACGCCGAGCAATACCGGCAGGAAGGCCACCACGCCGAGTGACAACGGACGACCGAGCCAACCGAACACCGCCACCGTCACCGCGGCGGCGGCCAGCGAACCGGCCAGCGGGAGCAACCGCCGCCGGCGCCGGTGCCACGGCACGAGCAGGAAACACAGGGCGACCGCGAGCAGAGCGGCACCACCGAGGAGGGGCAACTCCGCACGCACCTCGTCGGCAAGCGCGCCGGCTATCGCGGGCACGCCGGACACGGTCACCTTCGCCCCATCGACACGGGCCGCGTCGACGGCGTCCCGTACGCCCTGGACGAGCCGCTCGGTCCCGGCCTGGTCGAGGTTCTGCCGCGGCCGCACCAGGATCGCGGCCGCCTTCGCCGATGGCACCACGAAATGCCACTGCGGCCGCGGGTTCCCGTCCGCTCCGAACACGACGGAGTTGACGAACGCCTGGTTCTTCAACGTCGGCAGCCCGGCGGGCAGCGCCTGCACGAGCAGCTTGCCGTACCGCTGGTCGAATCCGGTCAGCGCGGCGTCGGCGGCCTTGGCGGCGTCCGCATCGGACGCCCCGCGCTCCTTGGCCTGTGCCTGAGCCTGCGCACGCAGGCGGTCGCGGCGGCCAGCCAGCTCCGCCATCAGGTCCTGCGCCCGGCCCGCGGCCTGGTTCAGCACGGTCCCAGGCCCGTAGACGGCGGCGACGTCGGGCAGCTTCGTGAACTCGCCCTCCAGCTTGACCAGCGACGGCAGGTGCGGCTGGTCCAGTAACAGCCCTGGCTGCTCCGCCTCGAGCAGCACGACCACCGGGTCGCCGCCGAAGGACCGGCTCAGCTCCTCGAACCGGGTGACGGCGGGGTCGTCGCCCGGCAGGAAAGAGCCGATCCCGGTCTCGATGCGCGTCTTCGCCATGCCGATGCCCACGAACCCGGCGAGGACGAGGAGGGCGGCGGCCAGCGCCAGGGCTTTGCGGGACGGCCTCCTCAGCTCGAGGCGCTTCACTTCGGCGGGTCCTTCTCGACATGCGGGTACGTACCGTTGAACGCGCCCGGATTCGCCGACTGTCCCGGTGCCGGGAACGGATTGTTCTTCTTGAGCGGACCGACGTCGATGTTCGCCGGCACACCCTTGACGCTCTGCTCGTTGAAGACCATGAACAGCCGGATCGCGTTGCCGTTGGCGTCACCCCGCGCGGTCACCTGGCCGATGTTGGTGAAGAAGGCGGCGACATCGCGGCCGTAGGGCACGAGGTAGGACAGCATCGGGTTCACGTCGCCCAGCGCCACGTTCAGGGTCGGCAGGAACTTCGACGCGTCGGCGGCCACCGCGGGCACCCTCTGCAGCGTACCGGGAGCCGCGTCGAGCACGCCGTTGAGCGAGGGCAACAGGCCGCGCAGATCCGCGGACGCGGCAGGCAGGTCCCGCAGCGCGGAGTCGAGATCGGGCGCCGCCGTGTTCAGGCCGCTCGCGACCGGGGCGAGCGCGGGTGACAGCCGGCTCAGCCCGCCACTCGCGTTCTTCGCAGTGTCCAGCAGACCGGGCAGCCGTTGCATGACCTCACGGAGCTCGGTGTCGCTGCCCGCGGTCGCCTGGGTCAGCTTGTCCGCGTCCGAGACGAGGTCGGCGATCTGCCCCTGCCGGGTGTCCAGCGCCGTGAGCAGCTTGGCGGTGTTCCCGGTGAGCTGCCGCAGATCCTCGGACTGGGCCGCCAGCGCGTCGACAGCGCCGTGACCTTCGCGTCCGAGATCGCCGAGCCCCTGCAGCGCCTGGGAAACGCCCTCCTTGGTGTCCTTCGTGCCGGCACCGAGCGAGCGGACGAGCGAACCCAGCGACTCCTTCGTCGGCTTGTCGAGGCTCGTGAGTACGTCGTCGAGTTCGACGGCCTCCTTGCCCGCCGTCGGCGGCAGCGCGACGCCGTTGGGGAGCGCGGGCCCGTTGCCGTCGGTGATCTCGAGGTACGTCTCCTCGATCAGCGTCTTGTTCCTGACCTTGACGGTCACTCCTTCGTGCAGCGGAGCGTTCCGGTCGAGCCGCATCGTGACGTGTGCGAGGTCGCCTTCGGTGCGCAACGCCTGGACCTTGCCGACCTTGACCCCCGCGATGGTGATGTCGGAGTCGTAGACCAGGTTCGACGCCGTGCGGAACTGCACCTCGGCCGTGTAACCCGCCTGGGAGATGCCGGGCAACCGCCCACCGGAGTTCAGCCACAGGTATCCGAACAGGCCGGCGCACGCGGCGATGAACACGGCGAGCACAAGGGTCCGGATGTGCGGGACATGCCTACTGGGAATCCTCATTGGACACTCCCTAACGCACGGCGGCGGCTTGCAGGGCGGGCAACAGCGGCAGCAGGCCCGTGATGCTGTCCGGCGACAGCTGGGCGATGGCGCGGTACGCGCCGCCGGTCCCGTCGCGCAGACTCGTGATCGACCGGGAATTCGTGATGAACGCGGCGAGATCGTCCAGGTACGGCAGCACCGCCGTCGTGATCGGGCCCAGCCGTCCGGTCACGGCGTGCAGATCACCGAACGAGGCGTTGAGGTCACCGACGAACGGCCTCAGGTCCCGGACGACGGGTGCCGCCTTGTCGACGACCGGCCGTGCGGAGTCGACGGTCTGCCCGAGCTTGTCGACCGTGCCGGTGAACTTCTCGAGCGAACCGGGGAGAGTCCCACTCGCCTCCCGCAGCTTGTCCAGGACCGGGTCCAGCTGGGAACTCAAGGCGCCGACGCTCCCGGTGGCCTGGTGCAGCTGATGGGTGAAGTCCGGCAGCTGGGCGAGCGCGGCATCGAGGTCCCCGTTGCGCTGTCCCACCGTCGCCAGGGTCTTCTGGAGTGACTCGGCCAAGGCACCGAGCCGCTCGTCGTCGCCACCGGTCGCCGACGCGATCTGCCCCAACGCAGTGACCAGGTTCTGCAACTTCTCCTTGCGTGTCTGCAGAGCGGTGACGACGGGTCGCAGGTCCCGTACCACCTGGTCGGTCGCGTCCAGGCCCTGCGGGAGGTTGCCGGGTGCTCCGGCCAGCGCGACGTCCGATTCGGCCAGCAGGGTGGTGAGTGCGTCCCGGGTATTGGCGTCCAGGTGCCCGAGTGCTTCGTCGACCTGCACCGGACGCACCGAGTTGGCGACGGGCAGTACCCCACCCTCCGGTAGCGGTTTCCCGGGCGGGCCGCCGGGATTCAGCTCGACGTACATCTCGTTCAGCGGACTTTTGGGTCGCAACAGGACACGGGCGTTGTCGTAGATCCGGTGTTCCTCGTCGATCGCCAGCTCGAGCCGCGCCTGCCCGCGGTCGTCGACGCTCGCTTCGCGGATGTCGCCGACGGCCACCCCCGCGATCCGCACCTCCTGCCTGCTCGAAGGGTTGATCGCCGGTGCCGACGCGAACGTGACCGAGATGCGGGTCTTGCCGTCCCAGGGCACGCGGACCTGCTGCATCGTCAGGATGTAACCGCCGGTCACCAGCCCTGCGGTCACGAGCGCGACCACCGCGAAGACGTTGCGCTTGAGCCGCGGTTCACTCGAGATCCGCTGCCAGGTACGCCGGATCCGGCCCGGGTGCGCGTTCATCGGCCGCTCCTGTTCTCCGGTGTGGCGCCCTGCAGGTGGGCGAGCGTGTTCATCAGCTGCTCGAAGTTGATCGGGGTGCCCGCGATGCTGCCGCCACCGAAACCCGGTTGGAGGCCGACGGCCACACCGTTCGGATCGGTGAGCGAGGAGGCGCGATCCATGGTCGCGAACATGTAGCCGATCTCCTTGTAGAGCGGATGGTCCGAGCCACCGCCGGCGTAGATGCCGGTGCCTTTGAAGGGCGACAGCACCCGGTTCATGATCGGGCCATTGACGCGGTCGAGCACCGGCCCGCGGACGTCGTCGAATACCTTCGTGGTGTCCCGCGCGGTGGGTACGAGCTGCTCGACCAGCGGCCGCACGTCGGTGAGCAGGCCGCGCACGTCCGACAGCAGCGGCCGGGTCCTGGCGAGCACCGGATCGGCGTGCCTGAGGAACGAGTCGAGCTCACGCGCGACCGGACGCGCGGGGTCGGCGGTGTCCCGCAGCTTGCCGAGCGTGACGCCGAGGTGGGCGAGCCCGTCGTCCGCGCTGTCCAGCGTCCTCGGTAGGTCGGCGATCGCGGAGGCGATGTCGGTTCGCCGGTTGTCCAACGTGGCGGTGACCTGATGCAGGTTTTGCACGATCGCGTCGAGCTGTCCCGGCTTTTCGGTCAGCACGCGTGCGGTCGACTCGAACCCGTGCACAAGGTTCGTCAGGTCCGTGCGGGGGTCCTTGCCCTGCAAGCCCTGCAGAACCGGTGTCGCCGCGTCGAGTGTGTCCGGCGCGTCGGCGAGCAGCCGTTCGATCGCCGCTCCCCCGCCGGCACGCAGGGTGCCGTCGAGGTTCCGCGTCGCGGATCGGATGCCCTTCACGGCATCGGGTTGGAGGGCGTCCGCAAGCTGTTGAAGCTCGACTGGGATCCGGGTCCGGTCGACCGGGATCGTGCCGGTGAACGTGGTCCGGTCACCGCCGGGGACGAGCTCGACGTAGTACTTGCCGCCGAGAACGGTGGTCGGGCGCAGGGCCGCGCGCGGTGCGGCACCGAGTTTGCCGGTGACACCGCCGTCGACCTTGACCTCGACCAGTGCCGAACCGTCGCCTGCCCGGCTGACCGAGGAGACCACGCCCACGGGGACACCGGCGATCTTGACCTGGGACACGAACGGCTGCAGATGGTAGTCCTGCGCGAACTGGACACGGACGATGTCACCGGGCCGCAGGGCTGTCGCGACGCGGTCCTTCTCGACCAGTGCATACCCGGCCAGTAACGTCACCACCAGGACGATGACGCCGAGTTTGAACGCCGTCACCGGACGCCGTTTCTCCTTGTGAGAACGCAATGACAACGCCTTCACCGGTTTCCTCCTGGGATTTTCCGGGCGTCTTGGGCCGCCTCACCCGGCGCGGGATAGGGATTCCTGGCGACCAGCGGATCCCGCACACCGCCCTGGCCGAGCACGGACTCCTCGCTGAACAACAGGTACAGCCGCAGAAAGTGACCGTTGGCGTCACCGTGGGAGAGTGCGGCGGCCCAGTTCGTGAACCACCCGCTGACTTCCGGCGCATACGGGGCCAGCACTCGCAGGAACTGGTCGGCACTGGCGAGGGTCTGCGTCAGCCGTGGCGCCAGTGGTCGCGCATCGGCGATGGTCTTCGTCAGGTCGGAGAGCGCGGGCTCGGCCTGCTTGCCGACTTCCGGCACCTTTCCCAGCGGCGGCACCGCTTCCCGCAGCACACCCCGGAGGTCAGGGGTCGCCTGGCCGAGTGCCCGTGCCCCGGGCGCCAGCTGTGACATGCCGGCGTGCAGGTCCTTGAGCGGTGCTTGCAGCGACCGCAGGCCGGACCGAGCCGCCTGCAGTGTGCCCGGCGCTCGCCTGACGACGTCGTCGAGCGGTTTCCCGTCATCGACCGCGACGGCCCGCATCGTCGTGTCGAGCCGTCCGAGGAGTTCCGGCAGCTGCTGCTGCCTGCCCGCGAACCTGGCCGAGAGCCGGTCGGTCGCGGTGAGCAGTGCTGTCAGGTCCGCGCCCTCGTTGCCCGACAAGGCCTTCGACACGGTCGCGAGGTCCGGCAGCAGCTCCGGTGCGGCCTTGAGCGCGTCTCGCAGATCCTGTGCGTGTCCGCCCGCCCCGCCGCCCGCTTCCCGGACGGTCGAGCCGAGCGCGTCCCGGGTGGGTGCGTCAAGGACGTCCAGCAGTTCGCTCAGTTCCTGCGATCCCGCTGTCCGCTTCGACGGGATGACGTCGGCCGGGCCGAGAGCACCCGCGCCGGGCGTGCCCGGGGTCAGCGCGATGTACTTCTGCCCCAGGGCGGACCGTGATGCCACCGTGACGGTCTTGGCCTCCGCGGCTGCGTCCCGGTAGATCGCCCGCCTGCCGTCGAGCTGGAGCGTCACCCTCGGCGTGCCGTCGACGAGCCGGACGTCCTTGACCCGGCCGACCCGGACGCTGGCGACGCGGACGTCGTCACCGGGGCGGAGCGCGCCCACGTCGGAGACGTCGGCGTCCACGAGGGTGTACCTCGCACCCGGCAGTCCCTGGTCCGCGGTGAGCGCGAGCTGCAGTGCGAGGGCGAACACCACCAGGACGACAGCGCCCGTGGACACCGAGCGGAAATTGCGCGACCGGCGCTTGGCCATCAGGAACCTCCGAGCAGGAAGTTGAGAACGCCACTCTCCTGGCGTTCGTTGAGCCCGGTCACGCCACCGTCGGGCGCGGTGAGGGAATTCTGGTCGAGCAGGCCTGACGAACCGAGCGGGCCGGGCAACCCGGGCAGCGGTGACGAAGCCGGTGGCTTGCCGGAACCCGGAATCGCCGGCGGCGGCGGGGTCCCGGTCAGTGAGGGCAGCAATCCGGTGATCTCCTCGGGATGGATGATCGCCTGACCCCGGAAGTAGTGCGAGAGGCCGTCCCAGCCGTTTGTCGACATCGCCCAGAACCGGAAGAAGTTCAGGACGTTCTCGATGTTGCCGGTCAGCTGCGCGGTGAGCGGGTTCGCCCCGGCGGCGGTGCCGCGCAGGGCCGGGCCTGCCTTCCGGAGTTCCTCGACGACCGGCCGTGCCGCGTCCATCAGCTTCTCGGCACGCTCGAGAACAGGTTTCGCACTCGTCAACGCCGGGTCGGCGGACTCGCTGAACTTCCGCAGCTCGTCGCTGATGGCGGTGAGGTCGTCGGTCGCCGGCCTCATCCCCTCGAGCACCGGGGTGGTGGACTTGGCGGTACCGGCGAGCTCGGAGAGGGTGTCACGGGCCGCGGCGAGGGTGCTCGGCAGCTCGGCGAGTGTGGCGTCCAGTCCTTGCTGGTTCTTCGCCGTGACGTCGAGCACCTGTCGAGAAGAGTCGACGAGGTCACCCAGTGTCTTGCCGCCGTCGGCAGCCAGCGCGCTCGCGACCGGCTGCACGTTGTCGACGACGTCGGCGAGCAACTGGTTCTGCTGGCCGAGGATCTTGACCAGCCCGTCGGTGTCCCGCATGGAAGACGCGAGTGCCTTGATCGAGGCCTGTGCGTTAGCGCCGTTGCCCTGCATGCCCTGGCCCAGCATCGTGACCAACGCGGCGAGCGACTGGCCCGTCGGGTCGTCGATCGTGTTGAGCACCTGGTCGAGGTCGGTGGCTTGCCCGGTCTGCGCGACCGGCAGTACGTGACCGTCGTTCAGCAGGGGCGCGGACGCGGTGCCACGGTCGAGATCGACGTAGCGCTCCCCCAGCAGGCTTACCGGCCGCACCGTGGCGCGGGCGTCCTTGTGCAAGGGTAGTGCCGCCCCGTCGATTTTGAGGGTGACGATCGCTTTCGCGTCGCGGATATCCATGTCGGCCACCTCACCGACGGTGACTCCCTTGACTTTCACGTCGTTGCCGACGACCAGCGGGCTCGCGTCGGCGAACTCTGCGGCGATGGTCAGTTTTTCCGGCTGTGCGCCGGATTTCGTGTTGGTGATCGCGGCGCCCGTTACGGCTACCGCCACCGCGGCCGTGACCAGCGCGGCCTGGATCTTCCGCGAAGGCTTCACCGGACACCACTCCCGAACGCGTCGGTCCACGGCTGCCCTGCGATCGCGCCGGGCTCCGGGAAGGGGTCGCTGACCATCCCGGGTGGCATCACCCCGGGGTTGTTGTCGAAACTCGAAATCCCCGCCGGGATGTTGACGCGCATGTAGTGGCCGTTGCTGTCGTAGTTGGCGGCCGAGGAGCCCCAATTCGACAACCACCCGACGACTTCGGGTGTGTAGGGCCGCAGGAAGTTCAGGGCGGGGGTCAGCGAAGCAACCGCGGAGTCCGTTCCAGGTAGCGCGCCGTGGGCACTGTCGAGCAATCCCGGGGTGAACTGCAGCAGGGTCCCGAGCGAACCCAGGGTCGGCCGCAGCTGCGCGACGGTCGGCCGGAGGTCCGCCAGCACCGGACGCAGGTTGCGGGCCACGGCGGGCAAGCGATCGGTGGCCGGGCGGAGGTCGTCCAGCAGCGGCACCGCCTTGTCGACCGTGCCGGGCACGGCTGCCAGCGTCCGGTCCGCCGTGGCGAGAGTGGCCGGCAGCTTCCGCAGCGCGGCGCGCAGCTGGTCCCGCTGCCCCGCGACCGCGTCGGTCGCGCCGGACAGTCCGGAGATGATGCCGCGCACCTGCTGGTCCCGGTTCACCAACGTCGTGACCATACCGTTCATCCGTCCGGCCAGATCCTTGATCGCCGGCCCATCCGAGCCGACCGCTCGCAGCACCTCACCGAGCGCCTGCACCGTCGGTCCCGCCTTCCGGACGGTCTGCTGGAGATCCGCCTCGTTGCCCGTAACGGTGCTATCGAGTCCGCGCACCAGCGAGCTGAGATGGGCGCGGGTGGCGGGGTCGAGCGCGTCCAGGACCTTGTCCATCTCGACCGGGTCGGACACCTTGCCGTCCAGGGTGCCCCCCGCCGGGATCACCGGGTTCGTCTTCGCGCCGTCGCGGACGTCGAGTTGCCGTTCGCCGAGTACCGCCTTCCACACGATGCTCGCCGACGCCCCGGAATGCAGCGGCGCGAAGTCCCGGTCCAGCCTCAGAGCGACCAGAGCCTGTCCGTCCTTGATGGACACACTGGACACCTGCCCGGCCTCGAACCCGTTCATCAGGACCTTGCTGCCGGCGATCAGCCCGGTCGCTGACGGCAGCACCACGTTCGCCGGGTATTCGTCGTCGCCAGGCGCGATCAGCAACGCGGCGGCGGCCACCGCCGCCACTCCCAGCACGAGGAAAGGAATTCTGCGCATCATTTCAGTCCATTCCCAGCGGTCCGGCGGAGTCGCCGGAGAGGAACTGGCGGACGAACGGGTCCGGGGAGTTGAAGGCCTCCTCGGTCGGTCCGTAGTGCACGACCTGCCCCTTCCAGATGACCCCGACGTAGTCGCTGACCTTGCGCGCGGTACGGATGTCGTGGGTCACCAGCAGGTAGGTACCGCGGTACTCCTGGTGCATGTCGAGGATCAAGTCGTTGAGCAGGCTGGTCCGGACCGGGTCGAGCCCCGAATCCGGTTCGTCGAACAGGACGATGTCGGGGTTCATCACCAGCGCCCGGGCGAAGCCGGCACGTTTGCGCATACCGCCGGAAACCTCGTTGGGGTACTTGTAGGACGAGCGCTCGAGGCCGACCTCCTTGAGCCGCTGGTTGACGATCGCCTCGATCTCGTCTTCGCTCATGTCGGTGTGCTTGCGCAGCGGGAACGCGGTGTTGTCATAGATGTTCATGGACCCGAACAGGGCGCCGTCCTGGAACAGGACGCCGAACCGCTTCCGCAGTTCGTAGCGCTCATGTTCGTCGATCTTCCAGATATCGCGGCCGAAGATCATCACCTCGCCCTGATCTGGTTCCAGCAGGCCGACGAGATGTTTGATCAGCACGCTCTTCCCGGTACCCGATGGGCCGAGAATGGTGGTGATCGCGTTGTCGGCGAATTCCAGGTTGAGCCCCTTCAGAACCTCGAAGCTGCCGAAGGATTTGTGGACGTTCCGCACCTCCATCGTGTGCACCCGCCCCGGTGAGCCGATCGTGTCGACGGCCGTACCGTTCACCCCGGTGACCATGAATTCTCCTTGTCAGTTTCCGATCGGCATGTTCGGGTAGGAGCCCCAGAAGAACCAGGTGCCGAGCAACCCGACGACATGGATGAGCACCATGTTCAGCATCATCGACTTCGCGGTGTTTCTCCCGACCCCCACCGGTCCACCGGAGGCGGTGTATCCGTAGTAGCAGCCGACGAAAATGATGATCGTGCCCATCGCGACCATCTTCGACATCGCGGCCATCAGATCGTAGGGATTCTGAAAGAGCCAGAAAACGAAGGAATATCCACCGCTGGACACGGTGCCCAACTGGTACACCGTGACCAGGTGCATAGAAATGAACATCAGCCCTAGCCCGACGATGTAGAGGAAGGGCATGCAGAGCCATGCCGCGGCGATCCTGGTACCGACGAGATAACTGCGCGACTTGATGCCCAGCACCTCCAGCGCGTCGATCTCCTCGGCGATACGCATCGACCCGATCTCCGCGACGAGCCCGCAGCCGACTTTCGCCGCGAAGATGTACGCCCACATGTAGACCGACATCTCTCGCAGCCCGCAGACGTCGTTGAACACCGCCGAATAGATCGGGGCGCCGATCTGTTTGAGGGTGTAGCTGGCTTCGGTCGCACACATGGTGCCGACGACGAACTGCATCAACCAGATGATGATGCCACTGGAGAGAATCAGAATCCCGGCCTGCGCGAACACTTCGGTGACGTGGTGACGCAGCTCTGGCAGGGCACGCACCGTGCGGCCGGCGAACTTCATGATGTCGCCGCCGACCGCGACCGCGTCCCGCAGTTTCGCCGCGATCCCGCTGAACGTGATCTCGACGTCGGGTGCCGCCGTCCGGCCCGTCGGCTTTTCCCCGGGCCCGCGCCGAACCTTTCCGGTCATTCCGTATTCCTCACTTGAAGACCTGCATGTCGGGGTTCAATCCGAGCAGCACGGACGTGTAGACGTAGTTGAAGATCCAGATTGAGGCGAACGAGATGACCACCGCCTGGTTGACCGCGCGGCCGACGCCGATCGGGCCGCCCTGGGCGTTCAATCCCTTGTAACAGCAGACAACCGAAAGAATCAGTCCGAACGCGAGGGTCTTCACGATGCTGCCCCACATGTCCGTCGTGGTCGCGTTGGACCAGAAGTTCCCGATGAACGCCGCCCCGGTGGCGCCGAAGATCGGCACCGCCGCGATGTAACCGCCGATGACGCCGCACACCAGCGCGAAAACCTCGAGGAGGCCTGTCATCAGCGTGACCGCGATGATCCGGGGCAGTACGAGAGTCCGGACCGGGTCGACCCCAAGGACCTCCATGGCGTCGATTTCTTCGCGGATCCGCCGAGCGCCGAGGTCGGCGGCGATGGCGGTACCCATCACGCCGGCGACGATCATCGCGTCGATCCACGGCGCGAATTCCCGAACACTCGCCATCAGCAGGAACGAACCGAGCCGGTCGGGGATGCCGAGCACGCTGTAGAGGCTGCCGCCCTGCATACCCGGGCCGGCGAAACCCAGAGCGGTCGTGGAAATGACGACCGGAAGCCAGCACCTGCGCAGTGTTTCGAACATCAGGTCGCGGACTTCGCCCCAGTAACCGAACGGATGACGGACCGCCAGCCAGAGCACACGGCCGAGCAGATGGACGATTTCCCCTGCCTCGACCAGCGGTCGCTGCACGGCGGCGGCCCATCGCCGGGTGGGCGCGGTTTTTGTTGCTGTCATTCCTTTTCGCCCTGCTTCCGGCGAGTACGAACGAAGTGACCGGCGAGGCCCGCAAGCCCACCGGCGGCGACGCCGAGGCCGGCGGTGGCCAGCACCTGCTGCGGTCCGACCGGCACCGAGGTGAGAAAGACCAAGGGCAGCACGAGAACGTAGCTGCCGACCGCGGTCACCGCGCCGTGCAGGATCGGAGACGTCGCGCCACCGGTGCGGAACCCGGCGATCGCGAAGGCGACGACCGCGGTGATCAGCAGGAAACTCGCACCGACGACAGGTGCGACGGCTGCGGCCACCGGCTGAAGCAGCGCGCCGATCACCAGAACGGCGAAACCGCGCCAGATACCGTGACCGCAGGCCACGAAATCGATCCCCCGGGAAACCGGGGGCCGAATGCCCGGCCGCGCATCCACTCCGACTCGCGATCGGCTCACCATTCCACCCAACTCCTTCTCCGAGCGGGACCGTCCACATCGGTCATCCGCGTCGCGGGACTGCGATGGTGGGTAATGATGCGGCGCACGTAACGGTGATCGCATCACCATCTGGCGGCAAATGGCCTACCCATTGGGGTAGTAGCGTTCACGGCACGCCCAAGCCCGGCGGCGCCGCGAGGAAGGCACCGTGGCACATCTGGGTGTCTACTCTGGACGGTTGTCTTCGCCGTGGTCGAGCAGGCCGTACGCACCAGCCAGACCGGCTGCCTCGACCCGGTTGGCCGCGCCGATCCGGTTCAGCAGCGAGGCGACCATGCGCTTGGCCGTGCGCTCGGAGACCAGCATCCGGTTGGCGATGTCCTGGGTCTCCATACCGCGGGCGAGCAGCGCCCACAACCGCAGGTCCTGGGAGTCGAGGGCGTCCAGCAGCGTTTCCGGCGGCTTACGGGCCGTCGTGAGCAGCAGATCGAGCAGCTCGCCTTCGAGGACCCGGAATCCGGCGGCGACGGTGAGCAGCGGCGCGACGAGGACATTCGGGTCGGCCGACTTGGTGAGATACCCGTCGGCGCCTGCGCGCAGCGCCTGCTCGGCAAGCTCGAGATCGTCCGAACCGGACAGCGCGAGGACGCGGGTGGCCGGGTGGCGCCGCTTGATCTGGCGGATCGCGGCCGCCCCACCGAGCGGCGGCATGGCCAGGTCGACGACGGCGAGGTCGGCCGCACAGGACTCGGCGAGAGCGGCCGCCTCTTCGACGTACGTGGTGGTTCCACCTACCTCGAAGCGGTCACCGGCGTTGGTCGTCAGCAGCAGCGCCAGTCCTCTCGCGAAGAGATCGTGATCATCCACGATCACGATCACCAGGCGCCGGTCAGCCACCGGCCTAGTATGACACTACTTTTCGCCACCGTGTGAACCATGGCGATAACAGTGAGTCACGAGGAGAGCGACATGCCGGCCAGCGCGCAAGCAACACCGGGCGCGTTCGTGGTCGCCCGGGTGATGGTGACCGTGCGGCTGGCGGTCGCGCTCTCGACGGCCCTGCTGCTGATCACCGGCGGCGAGGATGTCCGGCGACACCTGCCGCTGATCATTGCGACACTGTCCCTCGCGTCCGGCTACGCCATCGTCGTCGCGGCGAATCCGCACTGGGAGCTGAGCGCCCGGCCGGCGGCCTGGCTGCTCACCGCCCTCGACTCGGCCTTCGCGATGGCCACGGTCGCCTTGACCGGTGCGGCGGTCAGTCCGGCGGTGGCCATCCTGCTGCTCGTGGTCACGGCCGCGGCGATCCGCCTGCCCCTCGGACCGACCGTGTCGCTCGCCTTCGGGCTCAGCGTCCTCTACCTCGCGGTGGCGCTCCTGGTCGACCCCAGGTTCACGCCATGGGGCCAGCGATGGCTCGCGGGCCTCTGGTGGTCGAGCTACCTGATCTTCACCGGAGTGCTCGGAGCGAGCCTGTCCCGGCAGGTCGAGCGTGAGCGGGAAGCCGGGATCGCCGCCCGGGTCGAGGCGATGGCCGGGCACTCCGCGGCCGAGGAGGAACGCGATCTGCGGCGGCGGCTGCTCGAGTCCTACCAGTCCCAGCAGGAGGGTCTAGCGGTCCTGCTGCACGAGTTCCGCACCCCGGTGACCTCGCTGTGCGCGCTGGCCCGAAGTCTCTCCGCCGGCCACCCGGTCGCACCGGCCGACCGCGAAACCGGCACTCGCCTGATCTCCGAGCACGCCGACCACCTCTCCGACATGCTCGACGCCCTCGCCGATGTCGCGACCAGCCGCCGTCCCGAGTTCGGCACCGGCAGAGTCCGAACGGTGGCGCTGCGCGTGCTGGTGCTGGCCTCCGCGGACGCCGCCGGACTTCGGCCACCGCAGCTGCGGCTGGACCTGGACGACACGCTGAGCGTCACCACCGACCCCCAGCGGTTCCGCCGCGTGCTGACGAACCTGTTGGAGAACGCCGCCCGCCATGGTGAGGGCAAACCCGTCGACGTCGAAGCGGAGGTCACGGGCGGCAGACTCCGGCTCCAGGTACACGACCGTGGTCCAGGCATCGGCAGTAGCGGCCTCGGCAGGCTGACCGGCAAGTTCACCGCGTCCGGCTCGAACCGCGGCACGGCCGGGCTCGGCCTGTGGATCGTCGAGCAGATCGTGCAGGCGCTCGGCGGCCGCGTCGACTTCCGGAACCGTCCGGGTGGCGGACTGACCGTCGAGGTCGAGGTACCGGCGGACTGACCCCACCGGAAGTTGGCCCGTACGGGCCAACCCTGGCGCGCCCGGACCATTCCCTGGCCAGACCGGACGGGTGATCCTGGCGGCGCCGGTCCCCCGAACATCTGGAGTGGTCATGTCCCTCACCCGTGAGATCGAGCCCGGCCACCACCATGAGCCGGGCGGAAATTCGCGTGCCGGTCAGCGGCCCGACACGGTCCCACGGCGGCTATTTCGCGATGGTAACGCGGGGTTCTGGAACCCAGACGACATCGACCTTACCCAGGACGAGGCCGACTTCGCGATGCTGCCCGCCGACGAACGACGCCTGATCCGCGTTCTCATCGCGAACCTGCTGGCCGCCAGCGAATCGGTGCACCAGGACCTTCAGCCGTTCGTGACCGCGGTAGCCGCCGAGGGCCGACGAGACGACGAGGCCTACCTCACGCAGCTTCTGTTCGAGGAGGCCAAGCACGCGCAAGCGATCCGCACGTGGTTCGAGGCGGTCGGGATCGGCGACGACCTGCCCTGGTTCGCCGAGAGCGGGGCCTTCCGGCGCCGCATTTTCCTGGAAGAGCTGTCCTGGTCGCTGTACGCCCTCACCGACGACCACTCGCCGGCCGCCCAGATCCGGGCCTCTGTGACCCACAACCACATCGTCGAGGGCAGTCTTGCCCTGACGTGCTACGCCGCGTGGGGAAAGATCTGCCAGAGCCACGGGATCTTCCCCGGCCTCGGAAAAATCATCCAGCACATCGCAACCGACGAACGCCGTCACGTCGCCTGGGGCACGTTCACCTGCCGCCGCCACGTCGCCGCCGACGACGACAACTGGACGATCGTCACGCTGCGGACGCAGGAACTGCTCCCACTCGCCACCGCTCTGATCACAGACATGCTGACCCCGGTCGAGTCGGGCACACCATTCGGCATCAACACGGAGGCGTTAACCACGCGGGTGCTGGCCAGGGCCACCCGTCGCCTCCGATCGATCGCGCAGGCGCGGGGCCGCCGGGTCGAGGAAATCGACCGCGACCACTCGCCCATGCGCGTTGAGGACGAAAACGTAACGGCCCGCCCTGGCGGCGATACCGTCAGCCAGACCGTCGCGCCGATCAAGCCTCAGCGCTGGCCGCCGCCACCTACCACTTCGTCGAACAGCCGTTACGAGCCTCCAGCGTGGGAGACCGGACTCACTGGGGCGCCTACCGGTTCGGAGTGATCGCGCTGATTCCAGTCCCGCTGGTCGCCGGAACCTGGCAGTTGGTGAGTATCAAGAAGGCCGACTTCTCGATCGCGCTCGACGACGACCACCATCCCGGTGCGATGGCCCGCGATCCGGAGACACCGAAGAAACCTCTGCCAGGCAAGGACTTCGTGCCGCCGATGATCGCGGTCCCGAACGACTGGGGCGGCATCCCCGGTGCGGATTGCGGCCGTCCCGGTTCGACAAGATCCTCGAGGTCTGCACATCCGGCCCGGAGGGCGCCCCGGCGAAGACGATCGTCGCGGTCGGCGACTCGCACATGCAGCAGTACCTCGCCGCGCTCAAACCCTTGGCGGAGAAGAACGGCTACCGGATCACGTTCATGCTCAAAGGCGCGTGCCCGTTCTCCACCACCTCGGACGCGATGCCGGGCGACCCCGGCTGCCTCGCGTGGAACTCCGCTGCACAGAAGGAAATCCTGGCACTCCGCC
This sequence comes from Amycolatopsis sp. NPDC057786, assembly GCF_042797905.1. Lineage (NCBI taxonomy): Bacteria > Bacillati > Actinomycetota > Actinomycetes > Pseudonocardiales > Pseudonocardiaceae > Amycolatopsis > Amycolatopsis sp. NPDC057786. The sequence goes on along the minus strand of NZ_JBHVKW010000008.1, from coordinate 58,733 downwards.
CTGATGCCGTGCTCACCCTCTCCACTCGCGACGTCCGCCCGGGCCTGACCGAGCAGACTCCGCAAGGCTTCATCGACCAGTGGAAGGTCCTCGACCGCGCGGGCATCCCGGTCATGGCCATCCGCGACAGCCCCCGCCCAGGCTTCTCTCCTCCGGCCTGCATCGACGCCCACGGAGCCAAAGCCGCCGAGTGCAGCGTGCCCCGCAACAAATTACTCGCCGAACCGCCGCCGTACGCCTCCCGCGACATCCCGGGGAACGTGATGTTGCTCGATTTCAGCGACTACTTCTGCGGACGCAGCCTATGCCGCCCTGTCGTCGGGAACGTCCTGGTCTACATGGACGACAACCACGTCACCGCCACCTTCATGACCACACTCTCCCCCGTCCTGGAAAGAGCCATGATCACCGCACTCGGCCGGTGACGGCTCACCAGTGCCCCGCTGACGGCATCCAGGTGTTCTCCTCGTGGTCAAGCTCGCTCTGCAGGATCCGCGAGCTCGCATCGGGCAAGCGGCCCGCAGGACCGGCGGGCCACTGATCCCGGTACGGATACCAGAGCCCGTCCTTACCCAGCCTCACCTGCACGCCGGTTCCGTGGACGGTGCAGTGGTCGCGTTCGACGTCCAGCCCCGGGCCGGGATCGTCCACGACCTCGGCGAACGCTGTCCGTGCCCGCCCCATCGCCTGCGGCGGCGGGGTCCACCCGGTCTCCAGGACGTCGAGACCGGCCCGGCCACCGTGCCGCCATCACGCCAGCGGAGAAGCTCCCCGCACTGGCCTCGATGACGCTGCCCGGGCATGGACAGCCGACCTGATAGCGCCCGCTGCTGGGAGCGTGGTCACCCCGCGCGTACCCACCCAGCTCAGCCCACGACGTCTCTGCCCGTCGAATCCGGTCCGGCATTTCCTTCAACCGTCCGGCTCGTCGTCCGTCCCGTCTTCGACATGACGGACGGCTGGAACGGAAAGCTTCCGAGGGCTGGGCTCCCCGAGGCGCCGTTCATTTCGTCGACGGCATCGAGGCGGTCATGGCCAAGGCACAGAAAGCTCGCGGGTGACCGCCGTCAGGATGTCCGGGCGTCAGCCTCGGCTGCGGCGGCAAGGGCGGCGGCGACGCCTTCGGCTGCTTGTGCGGCGTCGTCCTCGGCTTTCACGGCTGGATCGTCGGCGGGTGCCACGTCTTTGGTGGCCGGGGACCGGGGGAGGTTCTCGGCGAAGGCGCGGGAGACGCTCTGGAGGGCGGTGGTGACTTCGCTGGGTATGACGAAGAAGGTGTTCCCTTCTCCTTGGGCGAGTTGGGGCAGGGTTTGCAGGTACTGATAGGCGAGCAGTTTCGGGTCGGGGTCGTTGCGGTGGACGGCTTGGAAGACCTGGTCGATGGCGCGTGCCTCGCCTTCGGCTTTGAGGATCTCGGCGGTCCGGTTGCCCTCGGCGCGCAGCACGGCGGCTTGCTTGTCCCCCTCGGCGGTGAGGATCTGGGACTGCCGCTGCCCTTCGGCCGCGAGGATCGCGGCGCGCTTGGCGCGTTCGGCGCGCATCTGCTTCTCCATGGCGTCCTTGATGGTCGCCGGCGGATCGATGGCCTTGATTTCCACCCGGTTCACTCGCAGCCCCCATTTGCCGGTGGCGTCGTCGAGGACGCCCCGCAGTTGGCTATTGATGGTGTCGCGGGAGGTCAGCGTGCGCTCGAGGTCCATGGAGCCGACGACGTTGCGCAGGGTCGTCACGGTGAGCTGTTCGACGGCCTGCAGGAAACTGGCGATCTCGTAGGCTGCGGCGCGCGGGTCGGTGACCTGGAAGTAGAGCACGGTGTCGATCTCGACGACGAGGTTGTCCTCGGTGATCACCGGCTGGGGCTGGAACGACACGACCTGCTCGCGAAGATCGATCTTCGGGTAGACGCGGTCGATGTAAGGGATGACGAAGCTGAGCCCCGGCGCCAGGGTCCGGTGGTAGCGGCCGAGCCGTTCCACGTTGCGGGCACGCGCTTGCGGAACGATGCGCACGGCGCGGAACACGGTGATCACGGCGAGCAGAGCGACCAGCAGCATCGCGATCAAGGCGGCGGAGATTTCCATGGTTCCTCCCTGGGGTAGACGAGGACTGTGCTTCCTTTGACCTCCATGACGTCCACGATCGCCCCCGCGGGAATCACGAGCGTCGGGTCGTAGGCACGGGCGGTCCATTCCTCGCCGGCAAGCCGGACCCGTCCCTCCATCTCGGACACTTCCTGGAGGACGGTCGCCGATTGTCCGATCAAGGCGTCGAAGCCGAATTGGGCATGTTGAGGGCGTTGCAAGTGACGCAAGGCGATCGGGCGGATCAGGACCACACCGATGGTGGAGACGACAGTGAACACCAGAAGCTGGAGGGTCAGCGGCAGCCCAGCGACGGCCGCTCCCGCGGTGACGAGCGCGGCGCCGCCGAGCACCCCGAGCGCGGCGGTCACACTGAAGATCTCCGCGACCCCGAGAATCACGGCGAAGATCAGCCAGATGACCCATTCGTCCACGAGTGACCTCCGTTCACGGTTCGATGAGCCCCGCGCGGATGGCGTATCGGGTGAGCTCGAGCCGGTCCTTCAGCCCGAGTTTGTGCAGGAGATTGGCCCGGTGCCGTTCGACGGTCTTGACGCTGATGACAAGGAGATCGGCGATTTCCTTGGAGGAGTGGCCTTCCGCGACGAGTTTGAGAATCTCCTCTTCCCGGTCGGTGATGGCCTTAGCGGGCAGCTCGGAGCCGTCGCGGGCACGGTCGAGGTAGTTACGGATGAGGGCGTTGACCGCACCGGGGTACAGGAACGGTTCGCCGCGCATGGCGGCCCGGCAGGCCTCCACCAGGTCCCGGTCCGCAACCGACTTGAGCACGTAGCCCGACGCACCTGCTTTGAGCGCCTCGAAGAAGTACTGCTCGTTGTCATACATGGTCAGGATCAGGATCCGTAGGTCTGGCTGTAGTCGAGAGAGCTCCCGCGCCGCCTGGAGACCGGTCAGCCGTGGCATCGCGATGTCCAGAATCGCCAGGTCGGGCCGGTCGGCACGGGCCCGCTCGATCGCCTCGGCACCATCGCCCGCCTCGGCGACCACGATCAGATCCGGCTCGCTGTCGAGGATCAGCCGGACTCCCCGTCTGACCAGGGAGTGGTCGTCGGCCAGCAGCACTCGGGTGGGCGATGGCATGGTCAGCGACTCCTGGTGGGTACATGCAGGCGGACCTCGGCGCCGCCCTGCGGGCTGGAGCCGACGGCGAGCTCGGCACCGATCAGCAGGGCGCGTTCACGCATGCCACGGATCCCGGCCCCCTCCGACATCGTGCCGAATCCCCGGCCGTCGTCGCGGATGCGCAGGTGCACGCCAGTCGGGGTCCGGCTGAGGACGAGTTCGAGATGCCTGGCGCCGGCGTGGCGCGCGGTGTTGGTGATGGCCTCCTGTGCGACCCGGTACACGACCAGTTCGGCCTCCTCCCCCAGTGCGGGCAGGTCGGAGTCGAACCGGCGACGCACGGTGAGACCGCTGTGTCCGGAGATCTCCGTGGTCAGCGCCTTCAGCGCGCTGATCAGTCCGAGCTGTTCCAGGTCGCCGGGGCGCAGCCGCCGGGCGATCCGCCGGATCTCGTCGAGACTGCCTCGGGTGGTCTCCTGCACTTGCCGTAATTCGTCGCGCACCGGTGCGGGTGCGTGGTCGGCGACTCGTTTGAGTTCCAGCAGGACCGCGGTGAGGGTCTGGCCCACTTCGTCGTGCAGTTCCTGGGCGACTCGGCGTCGCTCGTCCTCCTGTGCGGTGAGGGCGCGGGCGGCGCTGAGGCCCCGTTCGGCCTCCAACCGGTCAAGCATGCTGTTGAACGTCTCGATCAGATCGGCGATCCCACCGTGCCCGGTCACCGCGGTCCGTGGGCCGGGACGCAGTAGATCCGTAGTGGTCATGGCCCGGGTGAGCCGCTTCAGCGGGGCGAGCCCGACTCTGAGCAGCACGGCGTTGGCGATCAGCATGGCGACGAGCCCTCCGGTCACGATCACCGCCTCGGTGAACAGCACCGGGGTCGACACGGTGACCGGGCCTAGCAGGAGCAGCACCATCGCGGCCAGTAGAACAACAGCGTTGAGCAGGAAGATCCGCCAGAACAGGGACATGGTGTTCCGTCCTCCCCGCTCGTCGTCGATCCGTATCAGCCAGATTGCCTGGCCGCTGAGGGCGTGTCCATCCGGGCCAGCACCCAACTCGGCGTACATGTCGCCCCCCACCCCAAATGGGTGCTGAGCCCGATAGTGCCGGGCGGGGTTTCCGCAAAGACTATGGCCGTCAACGCACCGACGACTCAGGAAACCGAGGTGAGACCCGTGGTTGCCGGCCCTCAGACCTGTGGAACGCCGACAGACGGTGTCAGCACCGGAACCGACGGCGAACGGGTGGATTCCATGCGCGCCAGCGATATCGCGATCACCGTGCCGACGGTCACCGCGGACGATCCGGTGGCACAGGCGATCCGGGTGATGGCGGTCAGCAGACTGCCGGGTCTGATCGTCGTCGACCACCTGTCCCGCCCCCGGATGGTGCTGCCGGGCACCCAGGTGCTCCGTCTCGCGGTACCCGGGTCCTATCAGGACGATCCCGCCCTCGTCCGCGCCGTCGACGAAGAACACGCCGACCAGTTCTGGCAGGAGCTGGGCAACCTGACCGTGGGCGACTGCGCCCCCGCCCGCGCGGTCAAACCGGTGATCGTGCGTGCTGACGCCACCTTGCTGGAGATCGCTGCTCTCATGGCCCGCCAGCACAGCCCCCTCGTCGCTGTCGTCGACCACCACGGCGTCCTGCTCGGCGCCGTCACCCTCGAGCGACTGGTCACCAGCCTCGCAGTCTTCGGCATCGGCGACTAGCCAGGCCGCCCTCCATCCCCGAACTTCCCGGCCCAGGTGGCTCAGTCCGTCTCCCTGTGAAAGGTCGATCCAGTGCGCCCGCTTGTCGCCTGTTCGTCATCACCGGCTCGCCACTCGGGCACGTGCCATGTCACCACCGGCCAGGCCGGGCCACCGGGATACGGCCGATGAGCGCCATTCTCGCCCTCGCGATCTTCCTGGTCGCCTTCTACTTCATCGCCACCGAGAAGGCCGACAAGGTCAAGGTCGTGCTGATCGCCTCGGCACTGATGGCCGTCCTGCAGCTCGCGCCCGGTGCCGAGGTGTTCTACTCCGAACACGCCGGGATCGACTGGAACGTCATCTTCCTGCTGTTCGGCATGATGATCATCGTCGGCATAGTCAAACAGACCGGAATCTTCGACTACCTCGCCATCTGGTCGGCCAAGAAGGCCCGCGGCAAGCCCTACCGCCTGATGGTGATGTTGATGGGCATCACCGCGATCGCATCGCCATTCCTGGACAACGTCACCACGATCATGCTCGTCGCGCCGGTGACCATCGTGCTGTGCAACCGGCTGCGGATCCCCGCCCAGCCCTATCTGATCGCCGAAGTGCTGGCCTCCAACATCGGGGGCGCCGCCACCCTCATCGGTGACCCGCCCAACATCATCATCGGCAGTCGCGCCGGTCTCACCTTCACCGACTTCCTCGTCCACATGACCCCGATCGTGGTCATCGTCTTCGCGGTCTTCGTGTTGATGACGCGCGTGCTTTTCCGCAAATCGTTCCAGTACAACCCCGAACGCGTCGCCGCGGTGATGGCATTGCAGGAACGCCGCGCCATCACCGACCCCGCCATGCTCCGCCGCTGCCTGGCGGTATTCACCCTCGTCGTGGCGGGTTTCAGCCTGCACGCCGTCCTCCACCTCGACCCTGCGGTCATCGCCCTCGTCGGGGCCGGCCTGATGCTCCTGGTCACCAAGGCCGACGTCGGCGATGTCCTGCGCGAAGTCGAATGGCGCACTCTGGTGTTCTTCATGGGGCTGTTCGTGATGGTCGCCGGCCTCGTGCACACCGGCGTCATCGAAACCATCGGCACCTGGGCTGTACAGAGCTTCGCGGGCAACTACTTCCTTGCCGCCACCGCACTTCTGTTCGGCTCCAGTGTCCTGGGCGCCTTCTTCGACAACATTCCTTACGTGGCGACAATGACCCCGATCGTCGAAGGGATGGTCACCGACATCCCCGATCCGCAGACCGGTCAAGCCCTCTGGTGGTCCTTCGCCCTCGGCGCGGACTTCGGCGGCAACGGAACCGCCGTCGCGGCCAGCGCCAACGTCGTCGCACTCGGCATCGCCGCGAGGTCGGGTCATCGCATCACCTTCTGGCAGTTCACCAAGTACGGCATCGTCGTCACCGTGCTCAGCACCGCGATGGCCTGGGTGTACGTGTGGCTGCGCTACTTCGCCTGAGGGACGGTCGCTCGGACTGACGCTTGATGGATTGATGAGCCATCAATCCGGGAGGTCGTCGTGCCCGCAACATCCCGTGCCACCGAACCGCTCTATCGGTTCAGGTCCGACTTGTTCAAATGCCTGGCGCATCGGGATTCCGGCATCCCTGGTGGCTGTCGCCGTGACGACCGTCGTCGCCGAAGTCCTCCCGGCTTCGCACTGATTCCCAAGCGAGGGCCGACCCGCGGAAATCGGGACAGGAGACCTGCTTCCAGAAGAAGGCCGACTTCTTCGATCGCGCTCGACGACGACCACCATCCCGGTGCCATGGCCCGCGACCCGGAAACGCCTAAGAAATCTCTGCCAGGCAAGGACTTCGTGCCGCCGATGATCGCGGTCCCGAACGACTGGGGCGGCATCCCCGGGAACGTATCGTTGCGTCTTGGTCTCCATGGACGACAACCACGTCACCGCCACCTTCATGACCACACTCTCCCCCGTCCGGGAAAGCCAGGATCACCGCACTCGGGTGGTGACGCTCACGAATGCCCCGAGGACGGCAGCAAAGTGTTCTCCTCGTGGTCAAGCTCGCTCTGCAGGATCCGCAAGCTCGCATCGGGCAGACGGCCCGCGTCACGCCAGCGGAGAAGCTCCTCGCGCTGGGCCTCGATAACGCTGTGCCGGGCATGGACGGCGGCCTCGTACTCCGGCGACCGCGGCCCCTCCGGATTATCCTCGAGGTAGGCGAGCCGCACCTGATAGCGCCGCTGCCTGGTCTCAAGGTTCTTCCGCAGCGCCGCGGCCGGCTCGGGCGGTAGTTCATCTTCTTCGACGAGCTGATCCAGACGCGCGAGCGCGGCGTCCACCGCGGCGCTGCGCGCCTGGTTACGGAGCCGGGCCTGGTCCTGGACATCGGCGCGCAGGCCGAGCCGTTTCAGCAGCGGCCCGAATGTCACGCCCTGGCCCACCAAGGTCACCAGAACCACCAGGAACGCCGAGAACAGCAGCAGGTCACGCGCGGGGAACGGAGTCCCGTCGGCGGTCACGACCGGGATCGCGAAGGCGGCCGCAAGCGTGATGACCCCACGCGTCCCCGCCCAGCTCAGCCCCACGACCTCCCTTCCCGTCAGTGCCCGGTCCGGCATTTCCTGGGAACCGTCCGGCTCGTCGGCCGCGCTGCCGAGACGCGCGTGCAACCGGCGGGGGACGTGCTGAGTGACCAGCAACCACAGCGGCCGGACCAGCAGGACCGCGCCGACGGTGATGGCCGCGGTCGCGATCACCGACGAGACCGGGTAGCTGCCGAGCCCGGCGATCACTGCGGGCAACTGCTGGCCGATGAGCAGGAAGACGAAGCCTTCGAGCAGGAAATTGACCAAACTCCACACCGCACCGGTCTGCAGCCTGCTCGCCCCGGTCTGCAGGCGGGGGTTCTGGTGTCCGACGATCAGGCCGGCCACGACGACGGCGAGTACGCCCGAGCCGTGGATCGTCTCGCCGAGCACGTATGCGGCGAACGGGGTCGCCAGCGACACCGCGTTCGTCGACAGCGGGTCGGTGAGGACCCGGCGGGACAGCCGGACAAGGAACGCCACGACCACACCGACCAGTAACCCGCCGAAAGTGGCGAGAGCGAACTCGCCCGTCGCGGCACCGAACGAGAAACTGCCTCCGATCGCGACGGCGAGCGCCATCTTGTAGACGGTCAGCGCCGTGGCGTCGTTGAGCAGCCCCTCCCCCTCGATCAGCGTGGACAGCTTCGCAGGCAAACCGACCCGGCGGCCGACGGCCAAAGCCGCGACAGGATCCGGCGGCGCGACGGCGGCCCCCAGCGCCACCGCCGCCGCGAGCGGGATCACCGGAACCAGCCAAGTCAGCAAACCGCCGACAGCGAACGCCGTCACCAGCACAAGCAGCACCGACAAGCTCACGACCGACCGCAACCGGCTGCGGATCGCCAGCAGGCTCGAACCGAGCGCCGCGTTGTACAACAACGGCGGCAGGATCACGTCGAGCACGAACTCCGGCTCCAAATGCAGGTTGGGACCAGGCAACAAGGCGTAGACGAGACCGACCACGGTCAGTAACACCGGATCCGGCAAGCCCAGCCGGTGACTGATCGCACCGACCACCACGATGACACCCAGCATGGCCAGAACGAACCCGATTACTCCCAGCATGCCCTGTTTCTACCCGATCACCGCCGGTCCCTGGACTGCTTCGACCGGATTGTCGGCTATCGCTCATCCGCACAGGCCGTCGGACTCAGCAGCCAACAGCTGTGCGATCTTCGCTAGCAGGGCAGCAGGGTCTCGCGGTCCGGCCGTGTTCAGCAGGAGGGTGGCAAGGACCAAGCTGCCGATCGCCCAGACGAGGGTCGGCGATGATTCCGGCAGCATCCCCGATCTGGTCGCGGGCGACGTCCGGTTCTCGATCTCCCTGGGCGACGGTGAACTGGACCCGCGAGACATACCCACCCCCAGCCGTGGACCGTCCTTCGACGGTCCACAAAGGACATCGATGCTCATCCGAGTGCGCGGGTGACTTGTTCGGCGGCGGCGAGCAGGGGGCGAGTGAAGCGTGTGGACGCGGAGATGCCGGTGCGGCCGGTGACGCCGAGGGCTCCGACGAGGGTCCCGTCGGGGCTGCGCAGATGAACGGCGAGGCAACTGTAGCCGGGTCGTGTTTGCTCATGCTCGACGGCGATGCCGGTGTCGCGGACGACTTGGACGGCGGTGGCGAGGCGAGGGCAGGTCCCCCGGTGTGGTTCGGCGAGCTCGGGGCGATCGGTGAGCAGAATGCGTCCGAGGGCGGAGTTGACAAACGCACGGCTGCGGAAGTCGGTGGGCCAGGGATTCTGACGGATCTCGGCAGCGCACTGGGGAGCGAACGCAAGATCGAGGAGTGTGAAGGCCGTTGGAGTGAGCATGAAGGTCCAGCTGATCTGCCCGGTCCGAGTGTGCAGGTCGTGCACGTGCGGGACCGTTGCCAGTCTGATATTGCGCTGGTCGGCGGCGCGCACGCCGAGTGAGATGAGCCGGTCCCCCAGCTGATAGCCGCCTTGAACACGTCGCAGCAGGCCTCGAATGACCAGATCGGCGGCGATGCGGCGGGCGGTCGGCTTGGGGATGCCGGTGTCGCGGGCCAGGCCGGCCAAGGATGTGCGCTCGCGGGCGGCCACGGCGTCCAGAACGGCGAGGACGCGCCCAGTAACGGTGTGGTCGTCCATGCCGTGTGAGTCGCCGCTGACCGGGTGAACGTTTCCGAGCGAGTCACTCAGTGACTCGCTCCTCTGGGCCTGGCAGTCGGGGGCTGCCACGGTGGTGCCTGCTCAGGGTCATCAGAGGGAGGAGCACGATGCGGAGAATTCTTTCGGTACTGGCAGTGGTGATCGCGGTCTGCGCGTGGGGTGCACCGCAGGCATCGGCGAAGTCGGTCGGACCGGGGCCGTACACCATCCAGAACGACTTCAGCCACCTGTGCGTCGACGTGGCCTACGGGAGTCTGTCGTCGGGGGCGCGGGTGCAGCAGTGGAATTGCTACAACGGCACCCCCGAGCGGTGGCGGTTCGAGTACTACGGCTGGTCCACAGCGTGGTCCACGGCGGGCGAATCCTACTACCGGGTGGTCAACGTCAACAGCGGCAAATGCTTGGAGGTGCGTGACGGCTACACCGGGCCAGGCGGGATCATCCAGCAGTACGACTGCTGGAACGGGCCGATGCAGTTGTGGACGCCGAGGCAGGTCGGGGCCACGGACATGGTGCAGCTGGTGAACTTCAGGAGCGGTAAGTGCCTGGATGACACTGACTGGAGCACGTGGCCGGGAACGTCCCTGCAACAGATCGACTGCGGCGCCTGGCGAGCGCAGTACTGGCACCTGTACCCACAGAGCTAAATGACAGATTCCGTGAAGATCACCTGGGGGAAGGTTTCGACCCATTCAGGGCGACGGAGGCGCAGGCATTGATGGCCGTGCCGGGCCACGGCATCGCCGCGTGGCCCGGCAGCGCCCACCCGGACGCAGCAACTTGCTCGTGCGAGGGGATCGTCAGGCACGCGGTCGCCGCGTGTATTCCCGGGTCGGCTCCGGCGTCGCACGTTCTCCGGCCTCGGGCGTCAGGCGGACGATGCCCCCGGCCGCCTCGAGCTTCCGCTTGGCCTCGTCGGCGGTTCGCCGGGACACCTGCTTCAGTACTGCCGTGGGGACCGCGTTGACGAGGTCCGTGGCTGCGCGCAGGTCAAGCCCGAGGCCGAGGTCCTGGTAGACGACCTTGATGACCTGGATCTTCTTGCGGCCGGCGTGCTGCGGGACGACGTCGAACTCATCCTGCTCGGGCATCGGCCCCGACCCCTGCCCGGCCAGCAGCGCGGTGGCCTGCGCGATGGTCAACCGCAGGCAGGGATCCTTGACGGTGAGGCCCGGTCGCTTTCCGTCATCGTGCCGCGGCCCCGCACACGAAACCGGCCGCCGCTCGCGTTCGGGGGCGCGAGCGACGGCCGGTGAGGTCCCGTCAGCTGGCTTCGGCCAGCGGCGGAGGGACACTACAGGTGGTGAAACAGTTGAAGACCTGCCCACCCTGCCGGTTGGACCAGTTGTCGAACCGGTCGATCACCAGCTCGACCTGGCGCCCGGCGGAAGCGGTGTCGATCCCCCGGACGGCGAAGAGCGAACGGACGTTGTCGGTCACAGCGTTCTTCATCGAAAGGCTCCCAGGCTGGTCGGGTTTCTCGTTCACTGAGGAAATCGTGCCTGAGCGCCCAGTTCACAACCAGTGTCGTGCATCATCGCGCAAATGTGCGTTTTACCTACCCCGGAAGGTTCTTCCGACTACGCCATTCCCGCGATCGACGCCCATCGAATGAAGTAACGCGTACTGCCACTGGTGACGGTGCGCGGTGAATCAATCCCATTGCGCGACGATCACCGAAAGTCACGGAATACCCCGACAGACCAATCGGTACGTCCACGATCACCAAGTATCACTTCAACGCCGAGTGGAAGTCTCCGTGACGGGATCGGACAGCGTCAGCGCGACTTCAGAGTGACCCGGACTAGTCACGCCTCGCTCAGGGCGAACTGAGCCTGCGCCCGATCCCGTCGAGGCCTCGGTCACCGCGTCCCGCAGTGCCGTCTCCGCATCGCGCCCTTCACGAACCAGGCGCTTGGTCAACAGGATCGTGCTCGGCTCGCTCAGCGCGCTGCCGAGCACGTAGGTGAACACGGTCGCGGCGGCCCCGAGGACACACCTGGCCGGGATGCGGGCGCCGCGGCCGGCGAAGAACACCCCGACCACACCTGGCCATCGATCGCCATCAAAACCCTGGAAACCTCAACACCGCCGCCCACAACGCACGCGACGCCGGCGACCTTGGATCTGGCCGAGGCGCTCATCGCGACGCTGCTGGATGGCGGGATATCACCCCGTGAGGCCGCGTGGACAGGCTGGGGCATGATCTACTTCATCCTCTGGCCGACCCAGGAGGAACAGGCGCTGCCGGACCGATCCGGGACAGATGACCTGGCTGTCGGGGAGCGGCTGCGCTGAAAATCGTGCTCCTGTTTCTCGCCGAGCGGTCCTTCGACGAACGCTTCGAGTTCGGGGTCGCGAAGATGCCGGCATAGGACGGTCCACAAAGGACTGAGTTCGAAGCGCGATCCAGTGCACGAGCTGACCAGCGCCGCACAGGGCACTTGAACGTCACCTGTCTCTGACGCCACACTGTCGCTGTCACCGTCGTGCCAGCCTCCATGCCACCAGCACCGCGCCCGCGCAGCAAGCCGTCAACAGAATCCACACCCAGACCGGCGGCTCGGGCGAACCGACCGTGAACCGGTACTGGCCGGTCACGACGCGATTGTCCATCGGCTTCACGCTGTACTCGACCGTATACTCGCCGGCGGACAGCTTTCGTAAGGGAGCCGTCACGACCTTCTCGTCGACCGCGATCATTGACTCCGTCACCACCTCCCCGCTGCCGTTCGTCACGACGATCTCGTACGGGCCGCCACCGGAGACCCGGCGGTCGAAGGTCAGCCGGACGTATTGAGGGGCAACAGCCACTCGTGAGCCGACCGGCGGGCTCGCGTCCTTCAGCACTGGAGTCGCCACCGCGGTGGGCGATCCGAGGCAGAACAGGACGAACACGAAAGCCAGCAGACGTTTCACGGGATCTCCCTGCGCCGGACGAGGATCACGCCGCCGGCGATCAGCAGGAGTGCGGCGGCCAGCAATGCCGCAGGGATCAGCCAGGAGACGGAGGAGGTGGAAGCGGTGCGGGAGCTGTGGTGACCGCGTGCGGATGGCTCTGCCAGCGGGACCTCCGGGGCCGGACTGTCCGGCTGACCAGCCCATGCCACCGTGCCACCGTCGGCCAGGAACTGCGTCGTGGGCAGGGTCAGCGATGGCGCCTCAGAGGGCAATGGGCCCAGTGTCAGGCCGAAGTCCTCGTAGTGCTCGTCTCCTCCGGCGATCTCGGATCCAGGGCGTGCGGTCCACACGACACCGATCACCACACCTCCGTCGCCGCGCCGGATCGAGGCGTCCCAGCCGGCCACGGGGCGCGTGCGCGCGGTCGTGATGCCGTACGAGAGTTCGAGCGCGACCTCCAGCCGTACCGTGGCAGCGCTTTCCTCGTTGGGGACGCGGAGGACGATGGTGCCGTGACCGCCCTTCTCCGGCGGGGTGTCAGGGATGTGCGCGGTCACGTGGGCATGTGCCGTTCCCGCTCCGAGCAGCAATGCGGCAACCGTGACCGCCAAGGTTCTGATGAACACGTGAAGCCTTTCCAGGGAAGTAGGGGCCTCCGGCGCCGAGGGAGGGAGCGCCGGAGGCCCGAGCCGTCATGAAGTCAGCAGTTCGCCTTGACCTGCCTGGCGGTCGTGTGCCACGGCTGTCCCTTGGTCTGGCCCGTGACAGACCCGTTCACAAACCAGTAGTAGTGGCCGTAATAGCGGCTGCCGAAGTGGATCTCCCACTGGCCGTCCACCCGTGTCTGCTGCTTCTGGGCGTAGATGTCGACTCGGGACTTCTTGCCCACGTCCTGGCGGATCTCGTCCGCCTTGGTGTCCGTCCAACTCCACTCGCGCTGGAAGCTCGACTTGATCGACAACTCGAAGATCTCACCGAGTGTGACACCGGCGCTGATCTCCACGCCGAACGTGTTCGTGGTGCCGCTCGTCGACTCCCAGCGGATAACCCTGGTCTGGTTGAAGTTGGTGCAGTTCGTCGAGCTGCCCGCGAGCATGTTGGGGCCGCCGAACACCTGCATGCCGCCCTGGGGTTTGAACTCGCAGTAGTCAGCTCCGGCACATTTGTTCATTAGTTGCTGGCGCGTCGGCTGGCCGGCGTGGTTGGCGGAGGCGACACCCGTCAGGGTGGTCAGCGATGCCGAGATCGCCAGTGCGAGCGCGGCGAGGATTGTGGCCCTCGTGGACATGATGCTCATCTGGTGCTCCTTCAGCTCAAGCCGATCTTCATGGTGTAGTTGCCCACGTAAGTGACGTCGGGGTCGTTGCCCTTGTAGGGGCCCTCCCGGTGCGTCTCAGTGGTGTAGAGCCACGCCCAGCAGTTGCCCCAGGCCTGCACCGAGCGGACCTTGTTCTGCCAGGCGGTGCCCTTGATCGAGATGAACCAGTTGACGTTGCCGTCGTCCGGACACGGCCGCGGAACCCAGATCGTCATCGAGTCGCGCGTGTAGTCGGTGCCGGTGAAGAGCTTGACGCCGATGACGTCGCTGTCACCCCGGATACCGTCGGAGCCGTTGCATCCCCACTTGTTCGTCGCCGCTGCCAAATGGCAGTGCTGGGCGGCACTCGCGATACCTGCCGGTGTCAGCACCACGGCCAGCGCCGCAGCCGCCAGCACCGCCAGGACCTGACGTCCTGATTTGAGCATTCTGGTTTTTCTCACTTGAAGCGAACCCTCCATTCGACCACTCGGCGGTGGGTTGCGGCAAAAATATTGGGCACCGCGCTCGAGAGTCCATCCGCATTTTATGAAAAATCAGCCGAAGGACCGATCGGAAGGTGGCTCGCAAAACGCCTCGGCGATCAGTGCAATGGCGAGCTGCTGAAGGCCGCGCCCGGTCAACGGATCAACGCCCGTGATCTCGGCGATCTTGCCCAGTCGATAGTCGATGGTGCTGCGATGCACGAACAGAAGCTTGGCCGCCTGATTCCGGTTGTGGTCCGCATCGACCAGCGCCACCAGTGTCTCCCGCAGGACCGGGTACTGGCGCAGTGGCTTGATCATGCTCACCAACTGCTCGGCCACCTCCTGCTCGCGGGTGACCGCGTACTCCACCAGCACGTCCGTCATCTGATACGTCCCACCCGGCCTGCGTCCCGCTTCCAGCAGGCGAACGATGTCGAGCGCCTCGCGGTAACCATCGACTATCCGATCGGCCGGCCGCCGTGAGAGGGCCAGCCACCCGCCCGCCGGCAGGCACGAGCCCAGTTTCCTGATCGCTGATCGAGTCGTCGCAGGGTCGACATCAGGCACAAGGGCGATGCCCACCCCATCGCGGCCCGTCAGCAGGACTCCAGAACAGAACGAACCGCGGCAGCAAGGCCGGTCGAGCCGTCCTCCCGCAAGTGTCAGCACCGCGACGACATACTGCCCAGCAAGCCCGCAGAACACGTCCGGTTCGATCTCACCGCCGTCGATCAATCGATCGGCCAGGGTGTCGCCCGTAGTTGGGAACGCGAGGCCGACCACGCGACTGCCACCTTTCCCCATGCCCATTGGCCGTGCATCAGTTACAGAAGCCCATATGGGCCACCATCACCGCGATTCGGCACCCGCTCGAGTGGACGGTGCCGACGCGGCCCTGACCTGTTCGGTGAGCGAACCTGTCGGCGATGCGGACTGGGGTTCTCCGTCCGCGGCGATGTCAGGCCGGGGCGCACCGGGGCAGGTCGCTCCGGCGACAGGCAGGACGCCGTTGATCAGGTAGTCGTCGACTCGCTTGGTGGCACAGGAGTTCCGCCCGTACATGCCGTGGCCACCCTCGTCTGTCACGGTGAGCAGGCGGGCGGAGAGCCTGCGCGCCATCGCCGGACCCCCGGCGTACTGGGTCTTCGGATCGTATTCAGCCTGCACGACGAGCCCCGCGGGGTACCCGGATCGCTTGAGCGGCACCAGCTTCTCCGTCGGCCGGGACGAGCTGAACGTGCAGTGCTTCGGTGCGGCCGCCATCGCACCGGGTCCATAGGGGTAGCGCTCGCGGAAGATCCGCATCTGCCGGTAGTAGACGTTGAGGTCGGTATGCCAGTTCGCTTCGCACGTCACCGCGTACCAGACACCGTTGACACGGACGGTTTCCCTCTGCGCGATCAGAGTTCCGAGTGCCGAGGCGGCGTCCGCCGACAGCGCACCGGTGCCGGCCGACTCACGAATGGCTTTGATCATCAAGGCGGTGACGTGCCAGCTGGGGCGCGCCACGGTGTCCAAGCCGAGCATCTGGTCCAGCACGTCCCTGGTGACCAACGGCGCGTGCTGCGGCCCGCCCGGCACAGGCTTGAGAGCGAGCCGCTCCCCCAGCGCCTCCATCGCCGCGTGCACGTCGCGCCCCGTTCGCCCGAGGCCATACGTGTTGTCACGTTGCGAGACCCATGCCGCCCAGGCGTCGAAGTTCTGCTTGGAGGCGACAGCCTGGGTCTTGAAAGCCTCGTAGTAGAACCAGTCCGGGTGCATCGACGAGTCCAGGACGCTGCGGTTGAGGTGCTGGGGGAACAGGCTGCCGTAGACGGCGCCCAGGTAGGTGCCGTAGGAGAAGCCCAGGTAGTTGATCTTCTTCTCACCGATGGCCGCGCGGATCACATCCATGTCCCTGGCGGTGTTGGCGGTGGTGATGTGTTCGCGCAGTTCGCCACCTGTGTGTGCGCACTGTTCCTCGAGCCTGCGGGCTTCGGCGGTGATCGCGGCGAACTGTTCGTCGGTCGGCCTGGTCGGCGTGGTGCCGGTTCCGCTGTCCACCGCGCACCACAGGTTGGTGGAAAATCCGGTTCCCCTGGGCGAGAAGCCGATCAGGTCGAACGCCTGCGCGATGGCCTGGTTGCCGAACTGGCCGGGCATGAGGATGCCGTCGCCGCCGGGCCCTCCGGGGTTGAGCATCAGCACGCCCTGGCGCTGGGCGGGGTCCTTGGCCTTGCGCCGGTGCACCGCGATGCTCAGGGTGCCCGCCTGGGGCCGCCGGTAGTCCCTCGGCACCACGATCGCCGCGCACTCGGGGAGTTCCACAGGAGCCCCGGCCACCGCGGGGTCAGGGAAGAGGACGTTGCAGTCCTTCCATTCGGCGGACTGCGCGTAGAACGGGTCAAGCGCCCGGTCGTACGCGAGAGCCACCGGACTTGCCGCTGTGACAACGCTTGCCGCCACCAACGCCGTGACGAGCAGGGTGACGCCTCGTGGGGTTCTCATGGTGTGAAGGTCTACCGGCGGCCGCGTTTCCACGTGGTTTCCGCGGTCAGGTCGCCGCGAGAGCCACCGTCGGCGCCAGTGCCGCGGCTCGCCCGGCCGGCACCCAACCCGCCACCACGCCGACGAGGACGGACGATGCGACACCACCCGCGATCGCCTCGACAGGCAACGCGAGCAGCCAGCTGTTGCTCACCGCGTAGCCGACGCTCGCCACGAGGCCGAGCAGCACACCCGCCACTCCGCCGAACCCGGACATCAGCACGGCCTCGGCGAGGAACTGTGCCCTGATCTGACTGCGGCGTGCTCCCAGCGCACGTCGCAGCCCGATCTCGGAGCGCCGTTCCAGCACGGAGATCACCATCGTGTTGGCCACCCCGACACCGCCGGCGAGCAATGCCACCGCTCCGAGCCCGAGGAACGATGCCGTGAACGTCGCCTTGGCCTGGAGCTGGGCAGCCAGCGCGTCGGAGGGCCTGCTCACCGCGACCTCCTCCGGGTGCTCCGGGTTCACCGTCACCGGCAGCACCGCGCGCACCTCGTCCACTCTGGACGGATCCGACCGTTCGTAAACCGTGGTGGGATGCCCGTCGAAGCCGAGGTAGCGCTGTGCCGCGGCCCAGCCGACCATGGCGGATCTGTCCAACTCGGCCGCGAGCGGCACGGGTTCGAGCACACCGAGCACGGTGAACCACCTGTCGCCCAGATAGATCTGGTCTCCTGCGGTGTCGATCGCGAGCCGTTTCGCCGCCTCGCTGCCGAGCACCACCACGGGGTAGCGCGAGGTGGCGTCGTTGAGCCACGATCCGGTGCGCACGACGGCTTCGAGGGTGCCGAGCAGGTCCGTCTCGACCGCTTCGACGGTGATGCCGCCGGTGGCCAGCGGGTCCACCTCGTCGTTGCGCAGCACCGGTACTCGCTCGACCGTGCCGGCAGCCGCAACGCGGTGCACCGACTCGATCCGGTTCACCATGGCCGAGGCGTTCTCCGGCAGCTTCGCGGGCTTGCCCTGCACGGTGTTCCCCGCTCCGACGCGCAACAGGTTCGTACCCAGCGCGTCCAGCCGCGCCTGCAGCTCCGCCTGGCTCGACGCAGAGATGCCGAGCACGGCGACCATCGCGGCCACACCGATCGCGATACCCAATGCCGACAACACCGCCCTGGCAGGGCGCCCTGCCACGCCACCGAGTCCCTCCCGCACCAGATCCGCGACGGTCGTTCTGGCGGGCTGGGGCAGGTCCGTCATGCCGATCCCCTCACGCTGTCGTGGCGCACCGCGCCGTCGAGCACCTCCACCCGGCGAGGCAACGACCGCGCGACGGCGAGATCGTGCGTGATCACCGCGATCGTCGTTCCTTCCGTGTTCAGCTCGTGCAACAGGTCCAGCACCACCCGTCCCGACGACGAGTCGAGCGCACCGGTCGGTTCGTCGGCCAGCACGATCGCCGGACGGCCCACCAGGGCGCGGGCGATCGCCACCCGCTGCCGCTCACCACCGGACAGCTCCGACGGCAGGTGGTCGACCCGGTGACCGAGGCCGACCCGGTGCAACGCTTCCTTCGCACGACGGCCCCGTTCCGTTCTCCCCGCTCCCTGGTACAGCAGGCCGTTCGCCACATTCCACAACGCGGTCAGGTGCGGAGTGAGGAAGAAGCGCTGGAACACAAACCCGACCCAGTGCGCGCGAACCGCCGACAGCGCCCGGTCGTCCAGCGCCGCCACGTCGTGCCCCAGCAACCGGACCGTGCCCGACGTGGGACGGTCGAGCGTTCCCATCAGCTGCAGCAGCGTCGACTTGCCCGAGCCCGACGGGCCGACCACGGCGAGCAGTTCGCCTGCGTGCACGCTCAGGTCCACCGCGCGCAGCGCGTGAACATCGCCCGCATACACCTTCGACACGCCACTCAGTTCGATGACCTGGGTCATACACCAGCCACCTTCACTTGCACACCCTCGCGCAGCTCCGGTCCGCTGACCTCGACCTGCCCCGCGGCGAACATGCCGAGTTCGACCGCGACCTTCCTGGCGCCGGTGCCGTCGACAACCTCGACGGCGTGTCCGCCCTCAGGAAGCGCGAGCAGAGCACCCACCGGCACGACCAGCACGTCCTTCCTGCTTTCACCGGCGAACTCGACCTGCACGGGCGCCGCGTCCAGCGCACCGACCGCGGCCGGATCGGTGAGCACGACCTCCGTCTCGATCACCGATCCCTTGCCCTCGCGGGCGACGGCGACCTTGCCGACCGCGCCGACACGTCCCCTGGTCCGCGCACCGCCGGGCAGCACGACGTTCACCTCGGCGTCCGCGACGACCAAGGCCTGCCTGTCGGCGGGCACATCGACAACGACCAGCCGCATCGTGCCCGTTCCGGACAGGACCTTGCCCTGCGCTGGCCCGCCGGCCCGCACCGTCAGTTCGGACACCCGCAGCGGACCCGGCGTGATCACCACCGCACCGACCGCGATCGTGCCGGTCCGAGGGTGCCCGATCTTCTTCTGCCAGCTCCGCACCGCGGCCGCGGTGGCGCCGTCGAACCGGTCGTCCACGGTGAACCCTCCATACCCCAGCGCCTTCAGGTTCTCCTCAAGCAGGCGGACATCCGCACCCGCGGTCATCCCCTGCCTCAGCTCACGCCAGAGGGGCTTGTCCCCGAACAACAGCGGAACAGCGACGTCGTTCACGAAGTACACGGCCGCACCACGATCGACCACATCACCGATCTTCGGCAACGCCGTCACGACACCGACGTCTCCGGAAGCGAACACGTCGTACTTGCCCGCGTATCCCAGACGTCCTGGTAGCGACTCATGCTCGACGAGAGTCTGCCTGCGCACCTCGGTGGTCTTGCCAGGCCGCGTCTGCTGTCGCTGCCCGGCATCATCGCCGCCGTTCAGCACGAGTGTCGCGGTCACACCGGCCGCCACCGCGACCGCGGCGAGCGTCGCGAGCATCGTCGATCTCCTTCGCCCCATCGGGCCCTCCTCGACTCGGTAATGCCTCCGATCTACTCGAACGGGTGTTTCCGGAGGGTCTCCGCGTCCCTGGAAACGCTCTGGAAACCTCGCGTACCCCATACTCGGCACATGCGGGTTCTGGTGGCCGAGGACGAGGTGGCACTCGCCGAACTGGTGGCGGCAGGCCTGCGCCGCGAAGCGATGGCGGTCGACGTCGTGCACGACGGGCTCTCCGCTCAGCAACAGCTGGCCGTGCACGACTACGACGTGCTCGTCCTCGACCGCGATCTGCCGGGCAGGCACGGTGACGAGGTGTGCGCCGAACTGGTCGCCGCGGGCAGCCGGACCAGAGTGCTCATGCTCACCGCCGCGGGTTCGCTGGAGGACAAGGTGGACGGCCTGCGGCGGGGAGCCGACGACTACCTCACCAAGCCGTTCGAGTACCCCGAACTGCTCGCTCGGATACACGCTCTGGGCCGACGGTGCCAGCCCGGCCTGCCCCCGGTGCTGGAGCGCAAAGGAGTGCGCCTGGACGTGGCAAACCGCGCGGTGACCCGCGACGGTGCGCCGATCAACCTCACACCCAAAGAGTTCGCGGTGCTCGCGGTGCTCCTACGCGCACAGGGCGCGGTGGTGAGCACCGAACGGCTCCTCGAACTCGCGTGGGACGAGCACGCCGATCCGTTCACCAACGCGGTCAAGGTCGCCATGTCGAAGCTGCGCACCAAGCTTGGCGCGCCATCCCTGATCGAGACGGTGCCCGGTGCCGGCTACCGGATCTGACCCCAGACCCACCCGGTTCACCGTCCGCGTGCGGCTGACCGCACTGTACGGAGGCCTGTTCCTCGGCTCTGGCGCGGTCCTGCTAACCGCGATCTACCTGCTGATGCGCGGTCGCTTCCCAGTCCTGCTGCGCCGCGCCACCGGTCCTGACGACGGTGGGCTGAGCGTTCCCGCCGTCGCACCGAAACCACCGATCGACGGCGGCTCAGGTGACACCGTCGCGAACCGGATCCAGGCACTGACCCTCGACACCCTCATGCTGTTCTCCGGAGTGTGCCTGGTCGTCGTAGCGGCGCTGGCCGCGCTGGCATGCTGGTGGCTCTCAGGCCGGGTACTGCGCCCGCTGCACACGATCACCACGACCGCACGACGGCTCTCATCGTCGAACCTGCACGAACGCCTTGCGCTACAAGGGCCCCGCGACGAGCTCACCGACCTGGCCGAGACGCTCGACGATATGCTCGACCGGCTCGAGTCAGCCTTCGACAGCCAGAAGCGGTTCGTCGCGAACGCCTCACACGAACTGCGCACACCGCTCGCGGTGCAGCGGGCCGCCGCACAGATCGGCCTGGCCGGCGAGCCCACACCGGCCGAGACTGCGCGGACCCGCGATCAGATCCTCACCGCCAACCGTCAGATCGAACGGCTCATCGACGGCCTGCTGGTGCTCGCCCGCAGCGACCGCGGCCTGGACACCCGCGTGCCGCTCCAACTGGACGAGATCGTGACACGAGCAGTCGAACAGCACCGCGCGGAAGCAGTGGCACGCGGCGTCGAGGTGAGAACCGAGCTCGACTCGTCGACCGTGCTCGGGGACAGCGCCCTGCTGCAGCAACTCGCCACCAACCTGATCACCAACGCCATCAGGCACAACTCACCCGGCGGCACGGTATGGGTCGGCACCGGCTACGACGGGCTCGTCGTAGCCAACACTGGCCAGGACATCGCCGAGGACGAGATTCCCCTGCTGTTCGAACCGTTCCGCCGCGGCCAGGCACGCGACACCGCCGACGGCGGCAGCGGCCTCGGACTATCCATTGTGGACTCGATCGTCCGCGCCCACGACGGCACGGTCACCGCGTCAGCCCGACCCGGAGGAGGACTCCGCGTCACCGTCGCGATTCCCCTCGCCTGCGAAACGATCCGGAAACCCTCGAGCAGGTAGACCTGAACGGCCGGATCCCCCGGCTCGACATCAGGAGGCTCAATGAGGGTGTTCGCAGGACTGGGCAAGGTGGCGGCCGCGATCGCGGTGATGGCGGTGTTGACCGCCTGCACGACCGACCCGTCGAATCGCGTCGACCCGCTGCCCAACCCCGACGAGATGGCGGTGAAGTGGGCACAGTGCATGCGCGAGCACGGGGCCGACGTACCCGATCCCGACCCGAACGTCGGTGGCCGCGGAGAGCCCGCCCAGGCCCCGCCGCAGGAAGATCCCGCGAAGCTGGAGGCAGCTCAACAACAGTGCAAGCAGTTCGCTGGAGGCGGCAAGGTGAAGACCACCGACCCCGCCGAAGCGGACCGGCAGGCGAAGTACGACCAGTGTCTGCGTGACCACGGCATCGTGGTGCGGGAGGACCCCAGCGGCGCGACGGTCGTCGAGGAGACCGACAAGGCCAAGCTGGAGAAGGCAGCACGCGAGTGTGGGAGCGGGCAGTGAGGCGGCAGGCATCGACTTCCGCGGTACTGACGTGACGACGTAGGGGTCGCTCGGCGATGTGGTGCTCGACGCTCGGCAAGCCGAAGCGCTGGCGTCGGCACTGCAGGCCATCCTCACGCTGCATCGACCCGATTTCCCTGAAGCTCAACATCTTGTCGCTCCGCAGCCAGCAGCGCCAGACGAGCACAAAGTCCTCGCCAGGCATCTGAAATCCAGTTTGTCGGGCATTAACGTATTCGCGCGGAAAACACGCAAGCAAGCCAACGTAAGAGCTGCGCAAGCAGCGCAGGCCGAGCTGGCAACCCTTCGCGAGAAGAATTGTCTGCTCCACGACCAGTGGCAGGCCGAACTCGACGGACTCTGGCAACGGTTGGTCGATAACGATCCGGATATCGTCCTCGGTACGCTGGCCGAAGCCTTCGAGGATAACGACGCCGCGGCCGCGCCAATCGGAGTGGAAGCCGGCGAAGCCTCCATTGCCGTCCTGGTACCGAACATGTCCGCAATACCCGAGCGTCGTCCCACGACGACGGCGGCAGGCTGATGGTCTGCGGCTAGGTTTTGACAACGGCGAGGGAAGCCTTTGCGGCCGCACCCGGGTTACACAGCCAACGCATCATCGCGGTGCGCAACACTGACCCCGACGCCTACGGACACATACACCGAAGCGATCCTCGCAGCTCGGTTCTCCCGAGAGTCTTTGCATGGCGTCCGATGGGAAGTCGCCGACGCAGCAACGATCGTCAACGACGCCTGCGATGAACTCCAGGTTCAGATGACTGGCCCGAGCCAGCAACTCACCGCTCTGTCCATGTCCGCCGAGCCAGACCTTGCCGTCGTAATCTCCGCCATCGATCACGACGCACTCCAAGAGCAGCGAGGCCCAATAGACGACATCGGCAACTTTGAAGTCATCCTCGCCGACCCCGGCAAGAGAAAGATCCAAGTGATCAAACTGGTTCGCGTGTGTGTGGACGGACTAGGGATCAAAGAGGTGAAAGAACTCGTCGAATCGGCGCCACGTCCGCTGCTCAGTCACGTCAGCCAAGCGCGAGCGGAAGGCGTCAAGTAGTGCTCGATGGCCACATCCGAACACAGGTCGCCACCACCACAGCCACTGAACATCGCGTACATGCTATCGCTGTCGTGGTTGCAGTCGATCATATCGGGCACGGCCAAGTAGATGTTGTCCGCCTGGGCGTGGATCCGCTGCTGTAATTGGCGGAGGCCAGCCTCCTCCACCAAGGTGATCATGGCCCGCTCAGCATCCGAGTCATAGCCGACCCACCTGCCTAGCCGCGCTGGGTCCAGGTACCTGGAGTTGCTGCGGTCATCTGGCTCGCGGGGCGCACGTTGTGGCCCGTCGACCGGAAACGCCACAGCGACTATGCCACTTCCTGCAGGCCACGACGCGCCATCTATTACCTTCGCGAGCTTGCCGAGCTCGCGTTCGGCACGCTCCCGCTCAGCGCGTTCTGGCACACGTTCGGCTTCGAGGCTCCGAACCCGCAGTTCGAGGCCGGCCACCTCGTCCTCCAGAAAGCCGCAAAGCCCCGCGACCAGCCGTAGAACCGAGCGCCTCGGCGCAGCGGGAACGACTGATTCGACGAACGAGAGCAGAAGCCGCGTGTCGAGCTGGCCATCTTCGGCGCACAACGCCTTCCGAAGAACGCCATGAACGTGGTCCCACGATCGGAAGACCGCGCCCCGGCGAAGACGTGACGGCAGCTCTTCGCAGCCCGCGGACCTCCCGCTGCCGGATCCGTTCACCGCTGACCTCGAAGTACTCACCGATTGAGGACAGAGTCACAGACTCACCGTCGAGGCCCATGCGCCTCAGGAGGATGTCCCTGTCACCGACGGGTACTTTAACCAGCGCTGCTCGGAGCAGCTCGGCACCGATCCACGGCACTTCGTCCGACCCGTCGATGATCTGCTCCGGAGTGAGGGTCAGTCGCTCGACGTCGAGCCAATCACAATCGAGCACCCAGTCAGAAAGCTCCAGCGTCCCATACCGCTGGAACAATCGGATGCCCACTGCCTCGAGCGCGGTCGCATCATGCCGGACCAGCACCGATAGCTCTGGGCCGTCGGCCAGGCGTTCCGAAGGCAATCCGGTGATCGAAGGCCACAGTAAGGCTACTTACGACTGTCCCATCGAAGGTGCTTGCCGTGGCCGCGATTGCGATCGTCGCGCAAGGCTCCCGGACGTGGAACGTGGCGGAGGTGGTGTCCACTCAGCGGCCGCCGAAGTGATCCTGTCGAGCATGGAGGCCATGCTGCCTGCCAGCTGCTCGCCCCGCAACAGGATCGAAACCACCGAGCGCTGATGTGCGGCCGCGATCGCCCCGGGCTCTTCCTGATCGAACAGCTTGCACAGAAGGTGATCTTCTTTCTCCTCGGTCCACCTGTCACCACGCCGTGCTGCCTCCATCCCACCCCTCCCGGTGATCATTCACCTTATCCACGGGAGCAGATCCGGTCGCAGCTACGGGCACCACTTCTCCAACTATCGGCACACCGGAGCAAACGGAGACATAACGGAGCCCAGTCGCGATTAACGCCGAGGCGAAATTGCCGTCGAAGGGCAACATTCCCGCAGGTCGGCAGCGGTATCGATGTGGTGGGCCGGGTCGGGCTCGAACCGACGGCCAAGGGATTATGAGTCCCCTGCTCTAACCAACTGAGCTACCGGCCCCAACGGTGCCCTGACACCTCCACGGGAGCCGTCCCAGCCCGAACAGCGGGTTTGCGAACGCACAGAGGTCCCAGTTCGCTCCAAGTTATCACAGCGCTCACCTGCCACGATCGCCTAGGCCGATCAGCTGGTTTCCGGCTCCAGACGAGGCCGTCTCGTCTAGGTTGCAGGGACCAGCGCCGGGTGGCACGCCGCCCGGGCCCATCGGGGCAGGGAGGCGCTCGTGGCGAATCCGGTCGCCATCGGGCTCGGTGTCATAGCCGCCCTCGGCCTCGTGGTGTCACTGAGGGCGAGCATCCGGGTACTGCGGCGAGCCGGTCTCCGTGTCGACGCGATTCTCGCCGACGAGCTGGACGACCGGCCGCCGTCGCGGTAGTCGATTACCGGTCCTCTTTGGACAGTCAGCTGCCCAGGCCGGAGCCACCACCCGGAGGCGTAGTGGTGGTCTCAGGAGGTGCTGTGGTCGGCGTCGGCGTTGCGCTGGTCGGCCGCGTCGGCGTAGTCGGCGTAGTCGGCGGCAAGGTCGTCGATGGCGGCTTCGGCGTGGTGGTCACCGGGGCACCGCCATAGGCCGCGAAGCTGAACCAGATCGCCCCACCGGCCTTCGGCGTGGTCTGGTTGAACATCGCCCGCACCTGGAACGTGGTCGCCGTGTACGAACCCTGCACCGTGTTCAGCATGTACGCGTTGAACTGTCCTGGCGTGTTCGCGGAGACGACCACCACCGCCGGGACCGCGCCCAGCGCGTGGTGCACGGTGCACATCCCGGCGCCGTCGGTCACGCACGACGTCTCCGCGGCCTGCACGCTCGGCGCAGGCGACGGGCCGACGGCGCCGGAAGTCCCGGCGAACACGGTGCCCCCGGCCGCGGCGGTGGCCAGCCCCGCCACGGCGAGCGCGGCCTTCTCTCTGATCCTCATGTTCGATCTCCCTCGCTCGGAACCCGAAAGCAAGGGTCGGCCGCCGCGCCGCGATCGTTACGCCACGCCGAGCCGCCGCAGCGCCGGCCGCCACCGGTTCCCGCCGGTGGCCAGCCCCAGCGCCACCAGGCCCGCGCAGTATTTGCTCACCGACTGCTCCCGGATCCGCAGTTTCGCCAGCGCCTCGGTGACGCTGGTGCGCTCGGACGCCGACTTCACCTCCAGCAGCACCAGGTCGCCCCCGGCGGCGAGGCTCCGCGAACCCGAACGCCAGACCAGCGACGTGTCGCAGGTGATCCGCGCGTCGGCGGCGACGAGGGTGGTCCGCCGGTAGTCGGTGATCAGCGCGGGGGTCAGCGGCCGGGGTGCCGGGCGGCCGTAAGCGGCGGTCAGGGCGTCGTCGAGGAACGTCAGCGCGGGCGCGGTCAGGCCGTGCGCCGCCTCGGCCGGATGCGGGCGGCGGACCTTGACCGTCTCGTCGCGCCGCCCGCTCACCTTGAGCTCGCAGTAGGTGTCGGCCGAATCGGTGTAGGTCCGGGTGCGGATCTTGAACCGGCGCCGCCGGTCCTGCCGGTGCGCCCGGTAGATCGCGAGGTCCGGGGTGTCGAAATACGTCGACGAGTAGCCGAACACGCGTTGCCCGTCGATCTCCAGGCAGCGTAGCGACAATGCCTCGGTGACGGCCAGGAAGTCGTTGAGCGGCAGGACGTATTTGCGGTCCGTGCGGCTCATCAGCCCGCTCGTGGCGACGACTTCGGCCAGCGACAGCGACGGAAGTCCTTTCGCCACCGCCGCGACGGTGGCCGTTCCGCGCCCGCTCACCGGTGCCCCGCCGGGGCGCCGTGGACGACGGCGGCGGCGTCCGGGCGGAACCGGACGTCGACGACGGTCACCTCACGGACATAGTCCACTTCGGACACACTGTGCCGCACGACCGTTCCGCCGAGCCGCGCCCGCAGTTCCATCAGCATCGTCTGTTCGTCGGGGTACACGGTGTCGAGCACGACCGTGCGCCGCTGCGGGCCGCGCGTGCGCGACGGGTGGTCCGCGACGTACATGACGGCGAGCAGCAGGACGTTGAAGACCGCGACGATCCGCCAGTCCGCGGACGGCAGCCCGTTCACCAGGCCCAGCACCAGTGCGACGAAGTAGTACGCGACCTCCTGCTGGCTGATCGAATCGGACCGCAGCCGGATGATCGACAGCACGCCGAACAGGCCGAGTCCCAGCGCGCTCGCGGTCGACACGGAAAGCAGCACGGCGACCGAGACGCAGACACCGACGTTCAGCGCGAGATAAGCGCAGGCGAGGTCACCGCGGTGGTGACGACGGGCGTAGATTCCGTACGCGAGGATGACGGCGGCGACGAGGTCGACGGCGAGATGAAGCAGTGTCGTGGTCATGAAAACCACTGTGGCGGAAGAAGAAGAGACCGCTGTGAGAGCCGGATGAGAACCGTCTCATCCGGACTCACCGAGCCGATAGCCCATGCCCCGCACGGTTTCGATCCGCTCGGCACCGATCTTCCCGCGCAGGTAACGGATGTAGACGTCCACCACGTTCGATCCCGGGTCGAAGTCGAAACCCCAGACCCCGCCGAGCAGCTGCTCGCGCGACAGCACCTGGCCGCGATTCCGCAGCAACGTCTCCAGCAGCGCGAACTCGCGGGCGGTGAGGTCCTTCTCCTCCCCCGCCACCGAAACCTTCCGTGTGCGCAGGTCGAGCGAGAGCTCCCCGGCACGCAACACCGCCGGCTCGGCTTCGGGATTGCCCCTTAACCGCAAGCGGATCCGGGCCAGCAGTTCTTCGAAGGCGAAGGGTTTGGCCAGATAGTCGTCGGCGCCGCCGGACAGCCCGGCGACGCGGTCGACGACGCTGTCCCGCGCGGTCAAGATGATCACCGGCACCGTCCGGCCCGCCGCCCGCAGAGCCCGCAGCAGATCCGAGCCGTCGAGGTCCGGGAGACCGAGGTCGAGGACGACCAGGTCGTGCGCGCCGGTCAGCGCCTCCGTCAGCCCTTCGGAGCCGGTCTTGACCCAGCGGGTCGCGAATCCCTGCGCCCGCAGTCCTTTCTCGACGAACGCGCCGATCCGGGCGGAGTCCTCCACCACCAGCACACTGGTCACACGTCCGCACCTTCCGCGACGGGGATCTCCATGGTGAACCGCGCGCCTTCGCCGGGCACGGTGTCGAGCAGGACGCGGCCACCGTGCGCTTCGGCGATAGCGGCGACGATCGCCAGCCCGAGCCCGGCGCCGTCGTCGCCGTTCGAGTTGCTGCCGCGTTTGAATCGCTCGAAGATCCGGCTTCTCGAATCCGGCGGGACCCCCTCGCCGGTGTCGCGGACCCACAGCCGCGCCGTCGTCGCGGTCACCTCGGAGCCGAGGGCGATCTCCTGGCCCGGCGAGGTGTGCCGGACGGCGTTGGAGACCAACTGCAGCAACGCCTGCGCGAGCCGCTGGCCGTCCGCGCGGACCTTCACCTCGGCGACCGCGTCGAGCCGCCAGACGCGGTCGGCCAGCGGACGGGATTTGGCGAGGGTCTCGACGGTGAGGTCGGCGAGGTCGGTCTCACCGAGTGTGAGGAAGCCGGGGTTGCCGGACTTCGCGAGGACCAGCAGATCGTCCACGATCCGTTGCATACGCCCGAGTTCGTCGAGGACCAGATGCCGCGTGGCGGCGTTCTCCTCGGGATCGTCACCCATCAGCTCGAGATGGCCGCGGACGATGGTGATCGGCGTGCGCAGTTCGTGCCCGGCGTCGTCGATGAACTCGCGCTGCCCGGCGAAGGCGCTTTCGAGCCGGTCCAGCATCGTGTTGAAGGTGCGCCCGAGCGCGGCCACGTCGTCCGAGCCGCGGACCTCGATCCGGCGCGAAAGATCGGTCTCGCCGATCTGCTCGGCGGCCAGCCGGACCTCCCGCACCGGCGCGAGGATACGGCCCGCGACCAGCCAGCCGATCAGCCCGGCCAGCACGAGCGCGGCCCCGGACATCGCGGCCATCACGCCGACGACGTCGTTGATCTCGCCGGCGGCGTGGTCGACGAATTCGACGATCACCAGCGCGCCGCGGCCCGGCGAGCCTTCGATGGTCACCGGGACCACGCCGTACCGCGCGGATCCGACCGCGGTGGTGACCGTCCCGTACGCCGGGCTCGTCGCCCGGGACAGTTCCGCGACGAACTTCGGGTCGGTGTCGAGCCGGACCGGCGGCTCGATCGCGCTCCGCCTCGACGCGGCGCCGTCGCTGATCGAGAAGAACGTCTCGTACTTCTCGGGCAGGTTCCGTTCCAGGTGACGGCCGAGGACCGCCTCGACGGTGGCGGGCCGCCCGGCGGGACGGGCGTCGGACGACGCCAGGAAGGCCCTGAGCTTGCCGGTCTCGTGCGCGATCTCGTTGTCGAGGCGCTGGTCGAGCTGGTTGTGCAGGACGGTGCGGGTGGCCAGCAGCGATCCGGCGAGGGCGAGCAGGACGACCAGCAGGACCCACGCGAGGATCCGGGCGCGGGCGCTCATCGGCCCGGCTCAGTCGTCGAGGTCGAAGTCGAAATGGTCGTCACCGTCGTGGTCGTCACCGTCATGGTCAACGCCATCATCGAGGTCGTCGTCGTGTCCGGCCAGCCGGGGCGGGACGACGGCGGGCGGGGCACCCGCTTCTCCCGGCCCGGTGACGGCCCGCCCGGCCGGCGCGACGACCGCCGGGCCGAGATCGGGTGGCGAGGCCGCGGTGGCCGCGATGACGGCGAACGTGCCGGTGGCCGCCACCACGACGGCGGCGGCCCCGGCCAGGACGATCATTCGGACTCGCATACCACCCAGGCTGCCCGCCGCGGGTGAGTCACCGATGAGGGCTCGATGAGAACTTTCTCATCCGCGGGCTCGCCGGTGCGTGTGCGGATACTCCGGCGAGCGGTGCTGGAAGGCCAGGATGTCGGGATTCCGGATCGTGCCTTCGCTGATCTCGATCGCCCGGTCGAGCGTCGGGTCGGCGGCCCACGCGGAGCGTCCCGCCAGCACCTGCTCCAGATGCGGCAGCAGGGCGCCGCTGATCTCCCAGGTCGCCGAGTCCCAGAGGTAGGACGGGCTGTGGTCGACGGCGTAGTAGGTGACACCGCGGACCTGGAAGGTCGGCTCCGTGAACGTCGTCGGCTTGGCCCAGCTGAACCCCATCGCCTCGTCGCAGGAAACGTCGACGACGAGACTTCCGTGCCGGAACACGGCGAGGTCTTCCTCGACGAGGAACGTCAACGGCGCCTTCGGGTCCTGCAGTACACAGTTGACGACGACGTCGTGCCCGGCGAGGAACTCCGCCAGCGGCACGCGACCGTCCTCGGTGATCGCGTGACTGCGGCGGAGGTCCGCCGGGCCCTTCAGATCGTGGTCGAGATGCACGATGTTCGCCGAGTGGATCGGCGAACCCACCGCGGTGACGCCGCGGTGGGTGAGGACGTGCACGTCGTGGATCCCGTGCGCGTTCAACGCCGTCACCGAACCGCGCGCGGTCGCGCCGAAGCCGATCACGACCGCGCGGAGACGGCGGCCGTAGTCACCCGTCGAGCCGGTCAGCTGCAGCGCGTGCAGCACCGAACAATAACCGGCCAATTCGTTGTTCTTGTGGAAGACGTGCAGGCCGAAAGAACCGTCACCGCGCCAATGATTCATCGCTTCGAAAGCGATGAGGGTCAGTTTCCGGTCGATGGCGAGCTGGGTGAGCTTGTCGTCCTGGACGCAGTGCGGCCAGCCCCAAAGCGTCTGTCCCGGCCGGAGTTCGGCCAGATCTTCCGCGAGCGGTTTGGCGAGGAGAATGACGTCGCAGTCCGCGATCAGCCGTTCACGGGAACGCATACCCCCGACCAGGGGCGCGAGATCCTCGTCCGGGATGCCGAAGCGTTCGCCGTAGCCGTCTTCGAGAAAAATGCGCTTACGCAGACCGGGTTCGATCCGCTCGAGATGTCGCGGATGGATCGGAAGCCGCCACTCGTTTTCTTTTCGCGAGTGACAAATGACGCCGAGAGTGAGTTGGTCCACTTGGGGCCCCTTAAATAGACCTCCAGTCTAGGCGGTGTCCGGTAAGTCTGTTCGATGGGCTTCGTGATCCAGGCGGTTCCTGACGGTGCGGGCGGTTCGGCCTCGTACCAGGTCGTACTCGGCTGGACCGCCCGTGCCGTCAGGGGCCGCCTGGGCGCGGAGACCGCGAACAGACTTACCGGACACCGCCTAAACGCAGGGGCCCCGCCGAGGTGAGCCGAGTGTCACTTGAACGCCGCGGCGTTCCGCGCCGCCCAATCGGCGAAGGTGCGCCCCGGTCGTCCGAGCACCTTCTCGACGTCGAGGCTGACCCGCCGCTCTTCCTCCGTCGGCTTGCCGAGGATCGAGAGCGTGGCCTCCACGACCACCGGCGGCATGAACTCCGACATCGCGGCGCGCGCCTCGGCTTCGCTCAGTTCGGCGAACCGCAGCGGTTCGCCGAGCGCGTCGCCGAGATCCGCCGCCTGCCGCCGGGGCGTGATCGGCTCGGGTCCGGTGAGCACATAGGTCCGGCCGTTGTGGCCGGGTTCGGTCAGCACGGCCGCCGCGACGTCGGCGATGTCCGCCGGGTCGATGACGGGCAGCGCGACGTCGCCGAACGGCGCGGCGACGACCCGATCGGCCCGGATCGCCGGTGCCCACTGGAAAGCGTTGGACGCGAAGCCGCCCGGCTGCAACACCGTCCACTTCGGACTCGCCGCCTTGACCGCCTCCTCGAACGCGGGCGCGTGCCGTCCGGTCGCGACCCCCTGGGAGGACAGGAGAACGATCTCGGCTTCACCGGCCGCCGCGACGACCTCCGCGACATCTCCGCCCGCCCCCAGGAATTCTCCCGACGTCAGAAGGAAAACCCGGTCCGCTCCGGCGAAAACCTCCTTCAGCCCTTCGACATGGGCGAGATCGGCCCGCACGGTCCGCACGCCGTCCGGCACGTCCGACGGCGAGATCCGGCGCGACACCGCCGTCACTTCTTCTCCCGCGGCGACAAGGTTTTCCACCAGCAGCCGTCCTACGTTCCCGGTCGCTCCGGTCACTACGATCATGGTCACTCCTCGGTTCGCGTTTCGTTGACGCGACCGAAGCTACCTTCCCGGAGATAGTAGGTACCTAGAGGAAAGTAATGGGTTCGTGAGCGCGATCACAACTCCGCGGGCGCGAGCGTCCGCTTAAGGTCGGGCCATGCCCGAAACCGCACTCGGCCCGCTGCGCGTCCTCGACTTCTCGCGGGTGCTCGCCGGCCCGTTCGCCACGATGCTGCTGGCCGACCTCGGCGCGACGGTGATCAAGGTCGAGCGGCCGGGTACCGGCGACGACACCCGCAGCTGGGGACCGCCCTACGACACCGCAGGTCAGGCGACGTACTTCCAGTCGGTGAACCGGAACAAGACGAGCGTGGCGCTGGACCTCGGCGACCAGGACGATCTCGCGAAGGCCAGGGCACTCGCGCTGGAGGCCGACGTCGTGGTCGAGAACTTCCGGCCCGGCGTGATGGAGCGGCTCGGGCTCGGCCCGGAGGTCCTGCTGGCGGCGAATCCCGGCCTCGTCCTGTGCTCCGTCACGGGTTTCGGCTCCGGCGGCGGCGCCGCGCTGCCCGGTTACGACCTGCTGATCCAGGCCGTCGGCGGGCTGATGAGCATCACCGGCGACCCGGCGGGCGAGCCGCAGAAGGTCGGCGTCGCGCTCGTCGACGTCCTTGCCGGGCTGTTCGCGAGCGTCGGCATCCTCGCCGCCCTGCGCCATCGCGACCGGACCGGGCAGGGACAGCGGGTCGAGATCGACCTGCTGTCCAGCCTGCTCGCGGCGCTGGTCAACCAGGGCAGCGCCTACACCTCCGGCGGGACGGTCCCGGCACGGATGGGCAACCGGCATCCCAGCATCGCCCCCTACGAACTCGTCCCCTGCGCCGACCACGAACTCGCGCTCGCCGTCGGCAACGACCGGCAGTTCGCGGCGTTGTGCGAGGTCATCGGACTGCCGGAACTCGAGGACGACCCCCGGTTCGCGACCAATCCGGCGCGGGTCGAGCACCGGGCCGAACTCCGCGCGCTGCTCGAAGAGCATCTCGGCAAGCGTCCGGCGGCCGAGTGGGCGGCGGAGTTGAGCGCGGCCGGGGTGCCCGCCGGGGAGGTCAACGACATCGCGGGCGCGTTCGCGCTGGCCGAACGGCTCGGCCTGAACCCGACGGTCGATCTCCCGCGGCCCGACGGCACGTCGGTGCGGCTGACCCGCAACCCGATCGGGTTGTCGGCGACACCTGCGCGCTACGAGACCGCGCCACCGGACGCCCCCGGACAACTCACTCTTCCGCTGCCCGGCTGGAGCTGACGGGAGTCGTCAGCGGGCTGTCAGCGCTTCGTCAACGTCGGCCGCGAAGCTCCCGCCATGACGAACAGGACAGTCCTCATCTCAGGCGCCGGCATCGCCGGCCCTGCCCTAGCGTTCTGGCTCTCCCGCCAGGGCTACGCGGTCACCGTCGTCGAGCGGTCGCGGGAACTCCGCGGCGGCGGACAGGCGGTCGACTTCAAGGGCGCCACCCACCGTTTCGTGCTGGAGCGGATGGGCATCCTCGACGAGATCCGCGAGCACCAGACCGGCGGGCTCGACCAGACCATCGTCGACGCCGAGGGACGGCCGCTCGCCGTCCTGCCCGGCGAGTTCACCGGTGGCGACGTCGAGATCGGGCGCGGCGACCTGGCCCGGATCCTCCACGCACGGACCGAGCGGGACTGCGAGTACGTCTTCGGCGACTCGATCGCTTCGCTGACCGAGACCGCCGACGGCGTCGACGTCACCTTCGAGCGCGGTGCCCCGAGGCGCTTCGGCCTCGTCTTCGGCGCCGACGGCATCCACTCCACCGTGCGACGGCTGGCGTTCGGCCCCGAAGCCGATTACGTGAAACACCTCGGTCACTACTACGCCCTGGTCGAAACCGAAGAGACCGACGGCGGCCCGGCGGTGATGTACAACGAGCCCGGACGCATGGCGGCCACCGGCGGGCCCAAGGCGAGCGCGTTCTTCGTGTTCGCTTCCCCCGAAATCGCCTACGACCGGTACGACATCGGGCAGCAGAAGGAGATCCTGGCCGCCGCGTTCGACGGCGGCGGCTGGCGGCTGCCCGAACTGCTGGCGATGGTGAAGCGCTCGGACGACGTCTACCTCGACTCGATCGCCCGTGTCGCGATGGACGGATACTCCACCGGACGCGTCGCGCTCCTCGGTGACGCGGCCTACGGCAACACCCTCGGCGGCTTCGGCACCGGGCTCGCGATCGTGGCCGCGTACGTCATCGCCGGCGAACTCGCCGCGGCGGACGGCGACCACGAGCTCGCTTTCCGCCGCTACGACGAGAAGTTCCGCGGCTACGCCAAGGTGGCCCGCAGCGCCAACGCCGGTCCGTTCCTCGCGCCACCCACGAACCTGCGGATCAAGCTGCGCGACCTGATGTTCCGGCGGCGGATTCTGCTGCGCTCGATGCTGTGGGTGACCGACCGGCTGGCCACCGACATCACCCTCGACGAGTACCCCGCCCTCGCCCGGCTGGGCTGATCAGAGTGGTGGCGCGGCACCGTGGCCGCGTTCGCCCCCGGCTCCGTGCTCGGCGACCTGGAGCAGCAACCCCGCCGCTACGCGCACGATCTCCCGTTCGGCGGGGGTCAGCGCTTCGCCGAGCGCACTGGCCAGCCAGCGGTTGCCGTCCCGCACATGCTCTCGCAGCGCTTCGCGGCCGAGGTCGGTGATCGCGATCCGCTGCGCCCGCCGGTCGTGCTCGTCGGGGCGCCTGGCCACGCGGCCTTCCGCTTCGAGCGCGTTCAGCACCCTGGTCAGCGACTGCGGCTGGAGTCCCTCGATCGCGGCGAGCGCGCTGACGGTCAGCGGCCCGCTGTGCCGCAGGTTCGCCAGCACCGACGCGGCCAGTCTGCTCAGGCTCCGGTCTTCGCCGGGTTGCTCGGCCCGGAGACGGGACGACAACCGCGAAACGGCCCAGCGCACCGCTTCGGCGGTCTGCGTGGCTTCACTCACAGTACAACTCTAACACTTGCCTTTTTGGGAAGAAGACCAAGGTCGGATACTTCAATAGGCAAGCGTACGCTTCATATATGACTCCGAGTCCGTGGCGAGTGTTCTGGGGTCTGCTGGAACACGATCTGCTCATCACCCGGAAGCAGCTCGGCGGGGTGCTGGCGCAGGTGCTCATGCAACCCCTGCTGATGCTCCTGGTGTTCGGGAAGGTCCTGGGTGCGCTCGGCTACACCCCGCCCGGCTACGCGCGGCTGCTCCTGCCCGGCCTCGTCGCGCTGAACGCCTTCTTCGCCGCCGCCCAGAACGCGTCCTTCCCGCTCGCCATGGAATTCGCCACCCGCACCATCGAGAACAGGCTGCGGGCACCCGTACCGCTCGCCTGGATCGTCGTCGAGCGGATCTTCGCGGCGGCGTCGCGAGGGCTGGTCACGGCCGTTCTCATGGTCCCGGTCGGCGCGCTCGTACT
The DNA here is from genome assembly GCF_042797905.1 of Amycolatopsis sp. NPDC057786. Lineage (NCBI taxonomy): Bacteria > Bacillati > Actinomycetota > Actinomycetes > Pseudonocardiales > Pseudonocardiaceae > Amycolatopsis > Amycolatopsis sp. NPDC057786. The sequence continues at coordinate 23,474 of NZ_JBHVKW010000008.1, read as the reverse complement.
CGGTGAGCTGTCCTGGCGAGCGGCAGGCCTCCCGGCGGCACTGGGGTACACCGTGCTCGGCGCGCTGGCCGGCGGCGCGGCCGGGGTGACGATCGGCTCACTCGTCTCGCCTGCCCGGATCGGGATCACCTTTTCGCTCGTGATGCCGCCACTGCTGTTCACCGGCTCCGCCCAGTTCCCCTTCCCGGAACTCGCCGCGGTCCCCTGGTTCCGGGCGTTGTGCGCGCTGAACCCCATGACCTACGTCAGCGAAGGCCTGCGTGGCGCGCTCACGCCGCAGATCGCTCATCTGCCCGGGTGGCTCTGCGTGCTCGCGCTGGCCTTGGCGCTGGTCGTGTTCACCCCCGCGGGTCTCTGGGCGTTCCGACGGCGGGCGATCACGTGACTTCGGCGTGCGCGATCCGCGGTGCCGTGGTCGGCTGGGTTTCCCGCGTGACGTTTCCGGGGAAGCCGTGTCTTACCTGGTGAGGTGAAGGGAGCTTCGGCATGACGGCGCTGCACAGGTGCGCTCGATGACGACTTCGGAGAGAACCGAACCGCTCGCGGCGGGCGAAACCGTGTTGGACGACGCGACGTTGGTCGCGCGCGCCCGCGACGGCGAGGTCCGCGCGTATGAGCAGCTCGTCCTGCGGTTCCAGGGGCCGATGTACCGGCTGGCGCTGCGGATGCTCGGGAACAAAGGGGACGCCGAGGACGTCGTCCAGGAGGTGTTCCTCGTCGCCTGGCGACGGCTCGGCCAGTTGCAGGAGGACGCGGCGTTCGTCGGCTGGCTCTACCGGATGACGACCAACCGGTGCCTGAACGTGATCCGCGCCAGGAAGCCGGTGGCCGACGTCGAGCTGGATCAGCAGGAGTCCGCCGGTTCGGTCGGGCGGCCCGAACGCGCGGCGGAGACGAGCGCGCAGATGACGGCGCTGACCGGGGCGTTGGACCAGCTGACCGCCGAGCAACGCGCCTGCTGGTTGTTACGCGAGGTCCACGGGCGCTCCTACGAGGAGATCGCGAAGGCGATCGGGGCGACCACCACCGCGGTGCGCGGACGCATCGCGCGAGCACGAGCACAGTTGGCGGAGGTGATGGCGCCATGGCGATGAACCACGCGACCCGCGACTACCTGCTGCCGTGCGGCCGTGATGTGGAACAGATCTGGGACCGGCTCGACGAGGTCGACGCCGGCCGGGCGGATACGCACGAACTCGACTGCCCGCACTGCCGGGCGACCCGCGAAAGCCTCCGGGTGCTGCGCGGGCTGACCAGGCAACTGGCCGAAGACGACGCCGAGCCGTCGCCGGATCTCACCAGCCGGATCATGTCCGCGATCCGCGCCGAGGTGCGGCGCCGTGACCTGGTGCCGCTGGCCAGCCCGGAACCGGGTGACGTACAGGTGAGCGATCAGGCGGTCGCGGCGGTGCTGCGGTTCGCCGCGGACTCCGTCGACGGTGTCCGCGCGCGGCGTTGCCGGGTCCACCGGTCGGGCGAAGACACCGACGCGCTGGCCGTGGACGTGGAGCTGAGCCTGGCGATCGCGCATGATTTCGACGGTGACTCGCTGGACCTGGTCCGTGAGCGGGTCACGGCGGCGGCCGGCGCCAGGGTGGGTCTCCGGCTGGCCCGGCTCGATCTGGTGGTGGAGGACATCTATGACGCGTGAGCAGGCCCCGGCCAGGCCACTGGTCGAGACGGTGATCTCCCCTCCGGTGATCGCGGCCGTCGCCGCGCACGCCGCGACCCAGGTCCCCGGCGTGGTCCGCCTGGAACCCGGCTTGCGCGGGCTCGCCGGATCATTGACCCGGATCGCGCGGCAGCGGATCAAGGGCCTCGAACCGGCGCCGACGGAAGGCGTCCGCGCGTTCGTCGAGCACGATCCGCCGGACGTCCGGGTGGAGATCGACCTCTCCCTCTCCGGGCTGGACCAGGCGGCGGCGACGGCGCAGGCGGTGCAGCGTGCCGTCGGCAAGGCGGTCACCGAGGCGACCGGGCTCACCCCGTCGGCCGTCTCCGTGTCCATTTTGGACATCGAAATCCGTGGAGGACTGTTGTGACCGCACGTTCCGAATTGACCGCGTCGCTGCTGAGCACGCTCCGCGAGGTGCCGGGGCTCCGCGCGGCGACCCCGTCCACCACGGCCGCCGCTTCGGCGGTGCCGTGGGACCTCGACGTGATGGCCGTCGACATCTCGGAGAACGTCGTCGAGATCCGCGTGGTCGCGCTGGAGGTGCCGATACCGCCGCTCACGGAGGCCGCCGGGGCCGCCTTGCGCGCGGTGCTCACCGGAACCCCGTGGGAGAACGCGAGCCTGCGGATCGTCGTGACCGACGTGGACGCCGCGGCGCTCGTTCCCTGACAGGAAAATCGCGGTGGCCACGCCCGGAAGCGTGGCCACCGCGATCAGGGGTGGGGACCTAGTTCTTGTTGGTGCCAGGGGTCAGCACCTTGTCGATGACGAAGACGGTGGCGTTCTTGGTGGGGATGTTGCCGCACAGCACCTTCGCGCCGTTGACGGTCATGTTCTCGCCGGAGCCCTCGATCTTGACCGGGCCGCCCGCGGTGTTCAGGCTCTCCACGGATTTGGCGGACTCCAGGCCCTTGGCGTCGTAACGCTTGCCGACGACGTGGTACTGCAGGATCGGGGCCAGCTGGTCCGGCTTGCCCGCCAGCTCGGTGAACTTGGCGTCGCCGAGGGCCTGGAAGGCCGGGTCCGCCGGGGCGAACACGGTGATGGCCTGCTGGCTGTTGAGGGTGTCCACCAGGTTGGTGGCCTTCACCGCGGCGACCAGCTTGGTCAGCAGCGGGTTGGTCGACGCGGCGCTGGCCACCGGCTGCGGGCCCATCGAGTCGAGCGAACCGGGCGCACTGCCCTGCGGCAGCTGCGAACACGCCGGGCCGAACACGTCGGCGTTGGTGGTGACCCCGTCACCGGTAGCGGCGCTGGACATCGGGGCCGACATGGACGAGGACGGGGCGGGCGCGGGGGCGCTGCTGGAGCTGCCGGACGAAGCGCTGTCGTTGCTGCTGCAGGCGGCCAGTGCCAGCGCGGTGACCGCGGTGAAACCGATTCCTGCGACGCGAAGCTTGCTCACGGAAAATCACTCCATTTGTTTTTCGGACTCTTACCGGGTATTCGGAACCACCGCGAAATCGGATTGCCACACTTTCGAGTGACGCCGATCACCGTGCGGTGAAACTGATGACGTGCCTGCCCGTCGCGCCGTCCGGAACGGTTCCGGCGCGGGCGTCGGTCTGGGTGTAGCCGGATTTGTCGACGGCCCGGACGGTGACCTGGTGACTGCCGGGCGGGACGTCGAATTCGGTCCACCACATCCGCCAGGTGTCGACGCTGACCTCTCGGGAAAGTGTTGCGGGCCGCCAGTTCCCGCTCGGGCCGAGGCGGACTTCGACCCGCTCGACGCCGGTGTGCTGCGCCCACGCCACGCCGGAGATCCGGACCTTGCCCGCGGGCACTGTTTCGAAGCCTTTCGGACTGTCGATCCTGGACTGCGTTTTGATCGGGGCCTGTTCACCCCAGCCGCGATCGAGCCAGTAGGCGCGGCGCGCTTTCCAAGTGGTGATCTCCAGGTCCTTGACCCATTTCGTCGCCGAAACGTAGCCGTAGAGACCGGGGATCACCATTCGCGCGGGAAAACCGTGTTCGACCGGGAGCGGTTCGCCGTTCATCCCGATCGCCAGCATCGCACCGCGTTCCGGGTCGAGCGCGGCCACGACCGGGCTGCCCGCCGTCCAGCCGTCGGCGCTGGTCGAGAAGATCTGCTCGGCACCGGGCAGGACTTCGGCCTCCCGCAGCAGATCCCCGAGGTCGACGCCGATGAAGTTCGCCGTGGACACATAGGTCCCGCCGACCTCGTTGGACACGCAGGTCATCGTGATGGTGCGCTCGATCAGCGGCCGGTCGCGGATGTCGGCGTAGCTGAACCGTTTTTCGTCGCGCACCATGCCATGCAGCCGGAGACTCCAGTCCTCGGCGCGGACCTGCGGCACCGACAGCGCGGTGTCGACGCGGTAGAAGTCGCGGTTCGAGGTGAGGAACGTCGGCGTGCCCAGTTTGGCGAAATCCGCGTCGGCCGGGATCGGCGGCGCCGGCTCGGCGGGCACGAGCCGTCCGACGGCCGCCCGGGAAGACTCCGCGTCCCTGGTCCCGGAGAGAAGCTGCCCTCCGGCCCCCGCCGCACCCGCGGCGACGACGGCACCGGCTCCGGCCAGCAGCACCGACCTGCGTGACGGCGCGGTGCCCGAGGCTTCGACCTGGGGCTTGACCGAGGCCAGGCGATGCAACCAGAGGAACACGCCGACCCCGGTGATCAGGCTGGCCAGCGGGGCGAGCAGCGCGACCAGCGAGAGGTCGGGGCGCTGCGACACGGCGAGTCCGCCCAGCAAACCGAAGGCGGCGATCAGCACGACCCCCGGAACGGGTGACCGGCGCGAGACGATCCCCGCCACGGCGGCGGCGAGCACCATCACGACGGCCATCCCGCCGAGCAGCACGAGCTTGTCGTAGACACCGAACGTCCGGACCGCGAAATCCTTCAGCTCCACCGGCGTCAGGTCGATCGCCCCGTTGCCGACCGCGAGGTACGGCGAGGCGTTGACGCTGATGAACCCGGCCACCAGATGACCCGCCGCCAGCGCCGCGGCGAGGGCCACGACACCGATCAGCGCCGCGCCGAAGCAAGGGAGGCGTGGTTCCCGGTCCGCCCGCGAAGTCTTCATGCCCGGTATTCGGCGCGACCGGGCGCACGGACAGGTCGCAAGTGGCGATTCGTGTCAGGGCAAAGCGCGTCTTAGGCACCTACTGGGTTTTGGCGACGGCTGATCGTGGGTCAGGTCGTAAAGGCCTCCTTGCCTACCCTGACGGTAGTGAAGGAGGCCTACACGACCTTGGTGACCGCCAGGTTCGCTTCACACCTTGCGAAGTACATAAAGGCCCCCATCCTTGCGCCTAGGTACAGGAAGGGGTCCTTCATGTACTTCAGGCGGCTCACGCCCCACGCGGCCACCCACCCGAGTTGCCCTGCTCACCCCGGCTTGCATGGTCATACACTCCTATGCATATACTTCCATCATGTCCAAGGTACTCACCTCTCTGCCTGTCGGCGAACGCGTCGGGATCGCCTTCTCCGGCGGCCTCGACACCTCGGTAGCGGTCGCGTGGATGCGCGAGAAGGGTGCAGTGCCGTGCACCTACACCGCTGACATCGGCCAGTACGACGAACCCGACATCGCGTCGGTCCCTGGCCGGGCGAAGGCCTACGGCGCCGAGATCGCGCGCGCCGTCGACTGCAAGGCCGCACTGGTCGAGGAAGGGCTCGCGGCGCTGGCCTGCGGCGCCTTCCACATCCGCAACGGCGGCCGCACCTACTTCAACACGACCCCGCTCGGCCGCGCGGTCACCGGCACGCTGCTGGTGCGCGCGATGCTCGAGGACGACGTCCAGATCTGGGGCGACGGGTCCACCTTCAAGGGCAACGACATCGAGCGGTTCTACCGTTACGGGCTGCTCGCGAACCCGTCCCTGCGGATCTACAAGCCGTGGCTGGACGCCGCGTTCGTCAGCGAGCTCGGCGGCCGCAAGGAGATGTCCGAGTGGCTGCAGGCCCACGGCCTGCCGTACCGGGACAGCACCGAGAAGGCCTACTCCACCGACGCGAACATCTGGGGCGCGACGCACGAGGCCAAGTCGCTGGAGCACCTCGACACCGGCATCGAGATCGTGAACCCGATCATGGGCGTCCGGTTCTGGGACCCCGAGGTCGAGATCGCGCCGGAGGACGTCACGATCGGCTTCGAGCAGGGCCGCCCGGTGACGATCAACGGCAAGGAGTTCGCCACCGCGGTCGACCTGGTCCTGGAGGCCAACGCCATCGGCGGGCGGCACGGGCTCGGCATGTCCGACCAGATCGAGAACCGGATCATCGAGGCCAAGAGCCGCGGGATCTACGAGGCGCCTGGCATGGCGCTGCTGCACGCGGCGTACGAGCGGCTCGTCAACGCGATCCACAACGAGGACACCCTCGCCAGCTACCACAACGAAGGCCGTCGTCTCGGCAGGCTCATGTACGAAGGCCGCTGGCTGGACCCGCAGGCGATGATGCTGCGCGAATCGCTGCAGCGGTGGGTCGGCGCGGCCGTCACCGGCGAGGTCACCCTGCGGCTGCGGCGCGGCGAGGACTACTCGATCCTCGACACCACCGGCCCGTTCTTCAGCTACCACCCGGACAAGCTGTCCATGGAGCGCACCGAGGACTCGGCGTTCGGCCCGGTGGACCGGATCGGCCAGCTCACCATGCGGAACCTCGACATCGCGGACTCGCGCGCCAAGCTGGAGCAGTACGCCGGGCTCGGCATGGTCGGCGGCGGGCACCCGACGCTGATCGGCGCCGCGCAGGCCGCGTCGACCGGCCTGATCGGGGCCATGGACGCGGGCGGCGCGCAGGCGATCGCCTCGCGCGGCAAGGCTTCGGCCGAGGACGAACTGCTGGACCACGCCGCGATCGAATCCGGCACGGACTGACCCGGACGAACGGGACGCGAAAGCGCCGGGCGCGCGGCATCGAAGCCGTTCGCCCGGCGCTGTTCTGTATCCGGTCAGCCGCCGAGCTTCGACCGCCGTTCCGTCAACTCGTCGACCAGACGGGTGATCTCGACCTGCCCGATCGCTTCGGCCAGCACGGCGACCGACGCGATGCTCTCGATCCGGTACTGGACCGGCACGCCGCCGGAGGCGCGCGATCGCGCTTCGGCGTCCGCCTTCTTCTCCGCTTCGACGGACGAGAAGACGCTCCCGGCCCCGCCGTTGACACAGGTGATCGAAGCCGAGCCGTTCAACGGCAGGCCGGCGGTTTCCCGGCAACTGCCCGCCGGGCGGCCACCGATGGTCACGTTCGCGGTCATCGTGGCGTTGACCTGGCCGCTGACCTTCCCGCCGCTGCTCGCCGAGGCGGAGTTGGACACGTTCGCCGTCACCGTGCAGCCCGACGAGCTGCACGCGACCGTGGCCGCGCCGTTCATGTCGAACCGCACACTGGTGTCGACGGCACCGGACAGCTTCTTGGTGTTCGTCGTCAGGTCTTCGTAGACGGCGTCGGTCTCCTGCGGGGACAAAGCGTCCACATCGGACTCACCGAGGCCGGCGCCGGACGGCATCGGCGGCTGTGACTCCGAGCCGGGCATGGACGGTATCCCGCCGGGCATTTTCAGGGAGTAGCGGAGAAGGCGGCGCGGCGCCTCCTTCGAGACGTACAGGTCACCCGCCGGCGTGCTCGCCTTCAGCGCAGGAACGTCCCGGACGTTCTCGTTCTGGTCCGCGGGGATCTCGTCCGCCCGGTCCAGCGCCGCGCGCAGCCGGGCGGCGAGTTTCTCCGGGGATTCGAACTGCTGCAGAGCCGGGCCGAACAGCGCGTCCTCGCCGGTGATCCACCGGTCCTTGAGCTCGTCGGTCCCGCCCGCGTCCGCCACCGACCCGGGCAGCATGCCGTCCGGCGCCTTGAAGTAGACCTTGCCGCCGACGACCAGGATGTCGATCTTCTTGCCCCGGAAGGACATCGTGCCCGACGTCTCGCCGTGCGCGGTGGTCTTGACGTCCGTCTTGATCATCCCGCCGACCCCGGAGGTGCTGTTCCGGACGGCGGGCGCGGAGGAAAGCCCGGCGAGTGCCTGCTCGAAGGGTTCGCGGTCCCCTTTCGACGGCCACAGGAGCCAGGTCGTCAGACCCGCGAGGAGCACCACCACCAGTCCGGCGATCCCGCCGAACAGCAGCCACCGGGGTTTCCGGGCGGGCGGCCCCGGTACCGGTTGCGGGACCCAGCCCTGCGGCGGCGGCCACTGCGCGCCTCCGGGTGGGAATGTTTGCTCCACGTCGCCCTCCATCACTGTTTTCACCGGACGACCCCACGCTAGGGAGCGATGATGAAAACTTGATGAAACGCGATCGGGTGCCCCGGCCGCGCCGGGCGGACGCGGCCGGGGCGGGCCTCTATCCCTTGCGCCCGAACGAGATCCGGTGGAGTCCACCGGGGGTTTCGTCGGCGAGGTACAGTTCGCCGTGCTGATCGGTGCCGAACGTGGTGGCGTCGAGCGGGAACTCGCCGATCCGGGCGCTTTCGTAGGTGCCGTCGGTCTTCTTGCGGACGGCCCAGGCCGTTCCCTGGCAGAAGTCGGTGGCGAGGTAGGTCCCGCCTGCCAGTGCCGCGTACTTCCTGCCGCGGTAGACGTGCCCGCCGATCACCGCGCAGCCTTCCGCGCCGGAGATGTAGTGGAAGACCGGATCGGTGTAGGTCGCGCCGTCCTCGCAGCGCGTCTCGTCGAAGACGACCGGTCCCTCTTTGCAGGACCAGCCGAAGTTCGCGCCGCCCTTGCCCCTGGCGAGGTGGTCGACCTCCTCGAACCGCCCTTGGCCGACGTCGCCGATCCACAGCGAACCGTCCGCCGGGTCGAAGGAGAACCGCCACGGATTGCGGAGCCCGTACGACCAGATCTCCGGACGCGCGCCCGCGACGCCGACGAACGGATTGCCCGCCGGAACGCAGTACTTCAGCGGACGGCACGCGCGGTTGACGTCGACACGCAGGATCTTGCCCAGCAAGGTGTCCAGGCGCTGCCCACTGGCCAGCGGATCGCCGCCTCCGCCGCCGTCACCGATCCCCCAGTACAGATACCCGTCCGGACCGAACGCCAGCTGGCCGCCGTTGTGGTTGGGGAACTCGGAATGCGGCTGGGTGATCAGTTCGGTGAGCTCTCCGGTGTCCAGCCGGACGCGGGACAGCGTCACCGCGCTGTCGGACTTGCGGGTGTACGCGACGTAAGCCCGCCCGTCCCTGGCGATCGCCAGCCCGAGCAGCCCGCGCTCGACGTCCGCGCCGTTCACCTTGTCGCTGATGTCCAGGACCGGCTTGGCGGCGAGCCCGGTCCGGGGATGGTAGGCCCGGACGACGCCTCTCTTCTCCACGATGAGGATCCGGCCGCTCCCGTCGTTCAGCGCCGTGATCGCGGTCGGATTGACCAGCCCGGACGCGACCTTGGTCGCCGTGGCCGTCAGCTCGCCGAGCGGAACACCCCGCGCTTCCAGGGTTTCCGCACTGCTCGCGGCCGGGAGCAGTGCGCCGGCCAACGCGAGCCCGGCCACCAGGGACAACCCCCGGCGGAGGTGCCGTCGCGTCATGAGGACTCCAATCGCCAGTGAATGGTCTGGTCCAATTCAACAGCGACCGGAGGAGCGGCGGTACCTCCATTCGCGAGGTTCCGGTCGGTTTCTTTCCCCCGAAGCGACTACGCCGAAGCGCTCGAATTCTCACGAAGCAAGCCTGGAATGGACATCATGCCCCCGCGAGTTGTCGGCGACACGCCGACGCAGCACACCACGTCCAGGTGGAATTACTCGGTCAGCGGTATGGAAACAGGCCTTCGTGCCCTTGGCTGGAAGGTCGGAATGAAGCTTGGACCGCAAGGGTCCTCGCATCGGATGACCATCGAGCTGCGCGGGGCGGCGATGATCTGATGACCGAGGAAGACGACAGCGCCGGGGACCATACCGACGCAGGTTCGCTGTACGCCGAACTCGTCCGCCGCTACAACGACGGCGAGACGATCGAAAACCTGGCGGAACGTCACGCGCTGAGCTACCGCAAGGTCAGAACCGTCCTACTGGCCGCCGGCGTCACGCTCCGGCCGCCGAAGATCCCGCTCCCGCCCACGCCACCGGGGCTCGTCAACGCGTACCTGGCGGGGCGAAGCATTCGCCAGCTGGCGGCCATCCACGGTATGAGCTACGACCAGACCCGCCGGGTCCTCCTAGCGGAAGGTGTCGTCCTTCGCCCGCGGGGCCGACAGTAGCCACAGGCGCCGATTGCCTGCCGAAGCCTGGTTCTCCGGGCGGGCGTCGCCATGCCCGGAGAACCAGGGTCCTACTTACAGCGCATGACGTCGACCGTCACGCAAAGTACACGATCCAAATGTAACGCTTGAACACCGTCGCACGGTTCCTCTCATCTGCAAAACGGGTATAGGGTGAGCCGGATGAGGTCACGTCTTTAAGTTCACTAGGCGCTCTTTCACATTCCGAGCGGGTTCCGGCCGACGTCTCCACAGGGCGACTGAGGGAAGAGTACAGATGCCGAGAATGGGCCTGAAAGCGCCCCATCACACTTCCACGCAGATGACGGTAACGACACGTCACACGAACGCCTGAACTGCGGTTTCTCTCTGCGACGACGCAAGTCGGCAAGCGTCGAATGCCGCAGACGTGATCCGCGAGGGACCCGCGAGCGAGCGGCATCCCACTCACACCACTCGAAACTACTTCAGAGTAGCCACAACTCGGTCGTATTTGCGAAAATTATTCAGCTCAAACGAGCTGGTCAAACCATCCACAACCAGCTCTGAGTGGTCTTAATGAAGGGTTCGTTCACTCTTTCCGGTGACTACTCAGCGGTAGGGCGGCGGGCCTTCAGGAACGGTGGCCGCAGGTGATCCAGGAGATGCGGCGGGGGCATCGCCACGGTGTCTCCGTCACCTTTACGGGCCGCCGGGACGAGCGGTCCGTACGCGTCCAGTTCGGCCAGCAGCGCCTCGATCGCGGCCGCCTTCGCCAGCCGAGCCCGCCCGCGGTAGAGCTCTGCGGCCTCCTGCCACAGCTCCCGCGCGTCCTCGGGATCGCCGTGCTCCCAGATGACGGCGGCCAGGGCGGAAAGGGCCCGCGCCCGCCCCGTCGCGTGCCGGGTCCGGTTCGCCAGGGCGACCGCCAGATGCGCGTGCCGCAGCGCCGCCCGGGCGTCACCCTCCGCGTGCCGAAGCTGAGCGAGCACCGTGTTGAGCTTCATGGCCGTCGGAAGATCTTGACTCGCCTCGACCAGCGCCTGCCCAGCCGTGCACTCCACGGACGCTTCGGCGAGCCTGCCGAGGCGGACCAGCAACGCACCGAGGGCGGCGTGAGCCCGCATCAGTTCAGTGGCATCGCCGACGTCGCGCCGATGCCTCAAGGCCTCCCGGTACAGAGCGAGCGCTTCCTCGTCGTGACCGCCCATCTCGAGCAGCGCGTCGGCGAAGCGGTGCTCCGCTCTGGCGCACAGCATCGGCTCGCCCAGCGCACGAACGGACGGCAACACCTTCCGGTACCTTTCGACCGCTTCGGCTGCGCGACCGGCGTGGAAATGCACTCGGGCCAGGTTCAGCCTGACCGTCACCCCGCCGATCGCGATCCCGTGGGAGTCCGCCAGTTCGAGCGCGCGCAGGAGACACTGCTCGGCCGCGTCGTCGGCGCCGCTGAGCATGTGCACCACCCCCAGGTCGTTCAGGCACGAAGCCAACGAGCCCACGTCGCCTTGCGCCGTCGCGGCGCGGACTGCGATGGTCAGTCCCTCGATCGCGTCGGCGTACCTCCCCTGCAAGATGAAGAATTCCGAGGCCATCGCGGGCAGGAGGTACGAAATACCGTTGAGAACACCTTCCGACGCCGCGCTGATCGCCATGATCGACGTTCGTTCCCGCAACACCCACTGCCGTGCTTCGGCGACGTTCCGGAACCCTGGTGTGGGCGCCGCCCGCACCATCGGAGGCAGGTTCAGCAGTTCCTTGTGCGGGAACTGCAAGCGATACGCGTCGATGACCACGCGTAGGTAGAACTCGAACATCTTCCTCCGCGCGAGGTCCACATCGGACAACTGGGCGGCCAGGGACGCGGCGTACAGATGCAGAAGGTCGTGCACCCGGTAGCGGTCGAGGTCGGCGGGATGCTCGATCAGGTGCGCGGCGACCAGTATGTCGAGCGAGCGCCGTACCTCCGACGCCGGGCGCCGGTCCGCCGCGGCGATCACCGCGGTGGTCATCTCGGCGCTCGGATGCAGGCCGATCAGGGCGAACACACGCCGCTCGGCGGGCTCGAGGTCCTGATACGAAAGGGCGAAGGCGGACCTCAGGCTCATCCCCGGCCAGTCGCCCTCGTCGCCGAGGTCCAGCAACAGTTCGGCGTCGCGCAACTGGGTCGCCAAGGTCCGCATCCGTGTGCCTGCCCGGGAAACGGCGCGTTCGGCCACCAGGGTCAGCGCCAGCGGGTTGCCCCGGCACAACCGCACCAGCTCTTCGATCCCTTCCGCGTCGTCTCGCGCGCGGTGACCGATTCGCCGGGTCAACAGGGCGGAGGAATACCGGTCGCCGAGCGGGGAGACCGTGATCACCGGCGGGGTCAGCTTCGCCGACAAGGACTTCAGGCGCCACCTCGAAACGATCAGTACGGTGCACGACGACAGGACTCCCAGCAGCGGCGCCACCTGATCGGAACTGCGCACGTTGTCGAGGATCACGAGCATCGAGCGCCGGGCGAGCAACGCCGACAGTTTCGCGGCGCGGGCGATCGGATTGACCACTTGATCCACGGGAAAATCAAGCAACGACAGGAGTGTGTCGACTATTTCGGGGGCGTCGGCCTTCGCTGCTTGACTGTCCCCGCGAAGATCCAGCATGACCGCGCCATGCCGGTACCGTCGTTCCGCACGATGGGCCCATTTGGCCGTCAAGGTCGTCTTCCCGACCCCGGGTCCTCCGGTCACCACCACCGTGGCACGTTTCGGCGCGCCCGCGGAATCGGTCGTGTAAGCGTCGAGCAGCGCGATCAGATCGGCCCTTCCCGCGACGTCGTCGACATCCGGCGGCAAATGCCGGATCACGTGCTCGTTTTGGCCGGCGGAATCGAGCGAAGCCGGTTTGCGGCGGGGAATCACCCGTTCCGGCCTGATCAGTACCTTGTCGTTGACGGCCCGCAGTTCTTCCGCGGCCCTTGTCTCCCCCGCCTCACGGTAACGGGCATACGTCGCCCGAAAGAAGTCGGCGGCTTCGGCGGGCTGATCGGCTTCGGCCAGCGCCCGTATTCGCAGTTTCTCGAAGCTCAGTTCCCTCGGATGAACCTGTTCGAGTTCCACCAGTTTCCGCACCGCGGCGTCGGCTTGTCCGGTCGCCAAGTGCTCCGCCACGACGAACGCGTTGGCGGGGATCCACTCACTACGCTCCCATAAGGCGCGCCATCCATCGGCACGCTCGGTCCGGAGATCGGCCAAGGCTTCGTCACGGCACAACCGGACGGCCGCAAGCGCCTCGACCAGCGCGCGGTCGTGCTGACCGAGTTCACGGAACCGGCGGGCCTTGTCCATCGTGGCCTGGAAGGCGAAGTGATCGATCAGCGCCGGCTCGATCTCCAGCAGGCAACCCCCTTTACCCACACTCACGTTCGCGGGCACGGATTTTTCGTGGAACGCCCGGCGCAGCTTGGTCGCGTTCTGGTGAAGCGTCGAGTGGGCGTCCTGTGGCGCCTTCTCGTGTTCTTCCCATACCCAGTCCACGACGGCATCCAGTGACAATCGACGGTTCGGCGCCGTCAGCAACGCGGTCAGCACCTGTCTCGGCCGAGGACCCGCCCAGTTCACATCCACATTCCCGTGCATTAGCATGGCCGTCTGCCCGAGAATTCCGAAAGCGATTTCCACGAGTGCGCCCCTTCCCCATGGCGAACCCGGGTTCGCCACCCCTGTCCCGCCGGATCATTTTTCCACCAGTCCGCGCATAAGGCCAGGTCATCGGCTTAATTGTCAAACTTCGGCGATCACCGTTGATCATCTGTCAATGAACTGACAACCGGCCGAAGCCGTTTTCTCCACGATCACTCCCATGCTGACTGCGGATACCGGAGTTCGAGCGAGGGGAATTTCATGACCGAGTTATCGTGGGTCCACAGCCCGGTGAATGGCTCCGATCAGCACTGGGCGACACGCAAGGGCGTCAAATCCGTGCTGGTGATGATCCCGCACATCGTCGCCGGAAACCGGCTCCTCGATCTGCTTCCGCTCTTCGAGGCCGACCACCGTGTCCAGTCGACCTTCACCGTCCCGGAGTGGGAATCCTGGCGCGCCACTCACGACTTCGTGGAGGCCCAAGGGGGAATAGTCCTGCCCTGGGCGCAGGCCAAGCGCGGTGAATACGACCTCGTGCTCGCCGCCAGCCAGCGCGGCATCGACGAGGTCGCGGGGCCGGTATTGCTCGTCCCGCACGGCGGCGGATTCGGCCAGTACCGGCCGTGGCGGCCCCCGGACGCCGGGCCCGGCTGGACTCCCCAGGTCGGGCTCGACGCGGGCCAGCTGATGCGGGAAGGACGGGTGCGCGCCGACTCGCTCGTGCTCGTCCACGACCGCGAGATGGACATCCTCGCCGAGACCTGCCCCGGCGCGGTCCCCGCCGCTGTGGTCGCGGGTGACATCGCGCTGGATCGGCTCGTCGCCAGCCTTCCCTTCCGCGATCACTACCGGAGAGGTCTCGGCGTGACCGATGACCGGCGGCTGGTGGTCGTCACCTCGACCTGGTCAGACAGGTCGGCGTTCGGACGTCACCATGACCTGTTCGAACGGGTGCTCAGCGAGCTTCCCCCCGAACACTTCCGGGTGCTCGGCGTCCTTCACCCGCAGATCTGGTCGCACCACAGCCTTTGGCAGATCCGCAGCTGGCTGGCCGACAGTCTGCGGTCCGGGCTCGAGCTTTTGCGTCCCGAAGGGAGCTGGCGGGCCGCCCTGATCGCCGCCGATCACGTCATCGGCGACTACGGCTCGGTGACCGGCTACGCGGCGGCCATCGGCAAACCGGTGCTCTTGGCCGTGGACGGCACCGAGCCGTTGTTGCCGGGCACGCCCAGCGCGGTCGTCGCGGAACGCGCACCCCGCTGGATACCCGGCAGTACTCTTCTCCCCCTGCTGCGCGAGGCGGAGTCCGCCGGCATGGCCGAGCGCGTCCGCGGCTTGTTGTCGTCGCGGCCGGGCCGCGCCGGAGCGATCCTGCGCACCGAGATGTACCGGCTTCTCGGTCTGCCCGAACCCACCAGAGCCGTCCCGGTCTCGCCCGTCCCGATGGCGGAGGTGCTCCCGTGCTGGCCCTTGTAGCGCGGTTGCGCGTCACGGCCGGGAGCTGTCGTATAGACGCCGCAGGAACGTCGTTCCTCCTGTCCGGCGCGAACGGCGGAACTCGCACCTCCCTGGCCGACGTGCTCGTCCATTCAGGGCCGCACCTGGTCGCGGACGCCCGTGACGTGATCGCGAGCGACTTCGACCGGCTGCCCGGTCTCACGATCGTCGCCGTCGCGTGTTCCCCTGGGCGCTGTCTTGTCGGCGACCGCACGGGAGACAGGGTCGTCATCCCGTGCGAGTCCGCCGAACTGGCGGGCGCGGGGGCCTTTCTGTGGTCACTCGCCGGACGCCGGCTCCGGCTGCTGCGGCTGATCGCGCCGTGTGTCCAAGGCGTCCAACCGAGCACGGGCCCGTTCGACCCGCAGCCCGCCGATCGGACCGCAGAGGTCCAGCGCCTTGATCAGATGGCCACGAGCGGCGCCGAGATCACCCTCGAGCTCAGCGACCTCGGCGAACGCCACCCACACATCGGATTGATAGACGGCCGAACCTGACTTGTCGAGCACCGCGGCGGCGCGTTCGAGCTCGCGTTTCGCCGCGGTGATCTCGCCGGCCCGCGCGTCGATCCGCGCGAGCGCCAGGGTGGTCAAGGCCTCGGCCTTCCCATCGCCGATTTCGCCGAACATCTCTTGAGCGAGGCGCAGCTGCCGGGCGGCGTCGGCGAGCCGGCCCGCCTGCAACAAGGCCTCGCCGATCCGCCGGTGCCGCTGGGCGACGCCGCGGCCGATCCCGAGTTCCCCTTCGATCACGAGACTTTCGCCGAAAAACCCGACCGCCCGCTCGAAGTCGCCACGACCTTGCGCCGCCACGCCCAGCTGGTCCAAGGCCACGGACTCGTTGTGCCTGCTCCCGGCTCTCCTTGCCAGTTCCACGGCCCGCGAGCATTCGAGTTCAGCGGCTTCGAACCGGCCCAGATCCAGATAGGCACGACCGAGTTGGCAGCGCAACCGAGCCTCGGCGACCGCGTCCCCACACCGGTGTGCGGCGGTGATGCCGACTTCATGCGTCCGGATCCACAGCTGATAGTGCTTGCGGTAGAGAAAGAGCTCCCATAAGGCTTCGCACAGTTGCCACGTGAGTTCGTCGTGCCGCAGAGCCGAGGTCTCGTCGAGCAACTCGACGATGTCCGCGAGGCGTTCGTCCAGCCAGGCAAGCGCTTCGGCGCCCGTGGCGAACAACGCCGGTGAATCCTCGTATCGGGCGTGCACGGTACCGACCCTCCAGCGCATCGGGATCACCACCATGTTCGCCCGCGTCATCCGGTGCAGATACCACTCCGCGATACGCGGAACGACTTCGAGCCGTTCGTCGTCGGCCAACGCGCGTGCGTGCAGCCGCACCAGATCATGGAATCTGTAGCCGTCTTCGCCGACTTCCTCGAGGAGGCTGGCGTCCGCCAGCTCTTGAAGCCCGTTCGCGGCCTCGGTCTCGGAAACCCGTGCCGCCGCGGCCGCCGCTCCCACTTCGACCGTCAGCCCCGGGTACTCACTGACCAGCCGGTAGAGCCTGGCCGCATGCGGCGACAACGCCGCATAGGACGAATCGAACGTAGCCGTCAACGACGCCTCCCCCACCGGCGACAGCTTCGTCAAACGCACCCGTTCGTCACGGAGCTCCGCCACCATCCTGGCCACCGGCCACTTCGGCCGCGACGCCAACCTGGCGCCTGCCACCCGGAGCGCGATCGGCAGGCGGCCGCACAGGGCCGCCAATGTCGTCACGTCCGGGAGTTCGCCGGCGACCCTCGACTCGCCCACCGAGCGCGTCAACAACTCGACGGCGTGCTCTTCCGGCAGGGGCGCCATGTCGACGAACCGAGCACCGTCCGCGTGCAGGCCGTCCAGCCTCAGCCTGCTGGTGACCACCACGACGCAGCCCGACGAAGCCGGGATCAGCGGCCGCACCTGGGCGGCCGAGATCGCGTTGTCCACCACCAGCAGCAGTCGCATCCCCGCGGTGGTGGTCCGGAACAACGCCGCTTGTTCGGCCAGTTCGACCGGAACCCGCTCCGGAGGGACCCCGAGCGCACGTAAGAACGCACCGAGCGCGTCCTCGGGCGGCACGGCCGTCTCCGGCGAGAATCCGCGTAGATCCGCATACAGTTGCCCCGACGGGTAGCGCCTGGCGTTCCGGACCGCCCAGGTGACCGCGAGCGCGGTCTTGCCCACCCCGCCCGGCCCGACCACCACCGTCACCGCGGGCGACCGGTCGACCGAGTCGTCCTCCCGCCCGGCCGCGGCGGAGTCGAGCGCTTCGAGTTCAGCGGTCCTGCTGGTGAAATGCGCGGGGACGGGCGGCAACTGCCGGGGAATCGGGGCGCCGTCATCTCCCATGACCGCACCCCGACCGGCGGCAATTCGAGCATGAATTGCGCAGGCGCGATTCTTCACTTTCGAGAACAGAGTTCCACGACGAAGAAAGTCGCGGGTCACGTGCCAAAGATCGCATGCTCGTGTCTCCCCACACGGCCATATTCTTTTATCCGCGCAATAACCGGGCACGGATCCTCGTAGTGCCACACTGCCACGTCCGCCCCGGGAATCCCCGAACCTCCCTGTCTACCTCGCCGAGCTTGATCCCTCCCGGCAAGGCAGGGACATCTACCCGAAAGAACCAAGGTGGCCACCCACCCCGAACGCTTGATACACCTGAACGCAGGAGGATCGGGATACATCGCCACATACTGTGACCTCCGACACCCCATCCGGCGGTGACCACTTCCACGCCCGCGGACAAGCGATAGAGCGAACACAACGAAAAGGAGATCCGGCGGTAAAGGAAAAGGGTACCGGAATCGATTCGACAAGCCGCTCAATGACCTGCCGGACAATTCCGTTTCGAGCGACCCTCTCCGATCGGCCACGCCTCCGGCAGAGCCCGGACCGCACGTCGCGACCGCGGAGCCCGCTCACAGCAGGTCACCCACTCGCCCAAGATCGTTTTCTTGCCGTTCACCCTTCTCAGTGGGCAAATCGGACATGAGCCATACCCCTGAGTAGCCACTTGTGAGACCTCTGTATGCTCCGCTCTCGCTCGATGGGATTAGTCATCCCCCGATCGGGCGAGCCGTTGCGGTCGGGGCCTGTGGTCGCATGCGGCGCTGGCATTCGTGGTCCGTATCCGGATGGGAGACACATGCACGGCAGGTCAGTTCTGGTTCGCGGCGGGATCGCGGTGGCCACCGCGGCCGTCGCGCTGACGATGGCCGCTCCGGCCGCCCTCGCCGACGATGGCGCGGCGCGGGGCCGGGTCGTCCAAAAAGAGGGCAACGGCGGGTTCGGCGTCAACTTCGAGAACGGCAAGCCCGCCGACACGGTGCTGTTCACGCTGAAGCTGTCGGACGGCAGCAAGCTCAAGATGTACTGCGTGCAGGTCGAGGTCGGCATGCGCACCGATCAGGACATGATCGAACGTCCGTGGAACAAGTACCCGGACACCAAGTCGCCGTTCAACAAGAACAGCGCGAAGCTCAACTGGGTGCTGCACCACGGCTACCCGGCGGCGTCGGTCAAGGCGCTCGAGGGCACCCTCGGCAAGAGTGACGTCAAGCTCAACGGCGGCCTCTCCGTCAAGGAGGCCATCACCGCGACGCAGGCCGCGGTCTGGCACTTCAGCGACGGCAAGGACCTGAAGCGCACCGACCCGATTTCGGGCGGCGCGGCGGAAGACGCCGCCGACGTGCTGGCCGTCTACGACTACCTCGTCGGCAAGGACAACGTCGGCATCGGCCAGCAGCCGAAGCCGACCCTCAACGTCGACCCGGCCAAGGCCGACGGCGCCCCCGGCACCCGGATCGGCCCGTTCAGCGTCGCCACGAGCGGTGACATCACCGAGCTGACGAGCAAGCTGCCCGAGGGCGTCAAGGTCACCGACGCCGACGGCAAGGCGATCAAGGCCGCCGACGTCAAGGACGGCACCAAGATCTACATCGACGTCCCCAAGGACGCCAAGGACGGCTCCGGCTCGTTCTCGCTGAAGGTCAGCGGCCACCTCGACACCGGCCGTCTGTTCGTGGGCGAGAACTACGACAAGGTGCCCGCCCAGTCCCTGATCGTCGCGGAGTCCGAGAAGACCTCGGTCGTCGCGAACGCGACCGCGAGCTGGAAGCAGGGCGGCGCGCCCGTCACCGAAACCCCGGCCCCCACCACCCCCGGTGGCGCCGAATCGGGTGGCGGCGACGAGCTGGCCAACACCGGTGCTTCCGCGACCATGCCGCTGATCATCGGTGGCGCGCTCCTCGGCGCGGGTGTGCTGATGGTGCTGCTGGTGCGCCGTCGCCGTAGCGAGGCGTAAGAACCGGACGAAGAGCGGGGCCGGTCCTTTGTGGACCGGCCCCGTTTTCGCGTTCACCGGCCGTGGTGCGTGCCCGGCGTATGCCCGAAGGCGCGGCGGAAGACGTCGATGAACGCACTGGCGGACGACCAGCCGCAAGCGTGCGCCACCGCGGTCACGGGTGTGTCCTCCGCCAAAAGGACCAAAGCGCGGTAGAGCCGCAGTTGCGTGCGCCATTGCGGGAAGGTCATGCCGAGGTCGGCTTTGAAGAGCCGGGCCAGGGTGCGGTCACTCGCCCCCACCCGCGCACCGAGAGCGGCCAGCGTCCGGTTGTCGGCCGGATCGGCGCTGAGGATCTCGCACAGTGCGCGAAGCCGCGGGTCGGCTGGCGTCGGCAAGTGCAGCGGTCGCTGCGGCGAAACGCGAAGCCGATCGAGCAGTACCGCGCGCAGCCGCCGTCGTTCCGGGGTGTCGTCGTGCGGCGGATCGGTGTAGGCGCGGATGAGTTCACGCAGGAGGGGTCCGACGGCCAGCACGCTCGGTTCGTTCAGCCGCAACGGGTTCACGGTGGCGGGCAGGCCGACGAGACGGAGTTCGAGGTCGCCGTGCGCCTGATGGGCGTGCACGGTCCCGGCGGGCACCCAGACGGCCCTCGTCGCGGGCGCGACCCAGGAACCCCTGTCGGTGGTGATGGCCAGTACGCCACGAGCGGCGTAGGCGACCTGGTGATCGTCGTGGCGATGCGCGTCGATCGTCGCGCCGGAGGCCAGGGATCGCACCTGGGTCGGCGCCGCGGGCATGTGGCGGATTTCCGTCATTCATTGTCAATTTATCGGAAGCGCGACACGACCGCCCGCCACGAGCATGACGACGTGTCGAAGAACAAAGCGATCGTCCTGCTGTCGGCCGGGCACGCGTGCGTGGACGTGTACCAAGGTTCGGTCGCCGCTCTGGTGCCGTTCTTCGCCGGCGAGCGTGCCTACGGCTACGCGGCGGTGTCCGGCATCGTGCTCGCCGCTTCGTTGCTGTCGTCGGTGGCGCAGCCGTTGTTCGGCGCGCTGACCGATCGATGGGCGATGCCGTGGTTGCTGCCGTCCGCCACGCTTCTCGGCGGGCTCGGCATCGCCCTCGGCGGGCTGGTCGGCTCCTACGCGCTGACGCTGACTTTCGTCGCCGTGTCCGGAATCGGGGTGGCCGCCTACCACCCCGAGGCCGCGCGGGTCGCGAGGATCGCCGGCGGTGGCAGGCATACGGCCATGGGCTGGTTCTCCCTCGGCGGGAACATCGGCTTCGCCACCGCCCCCGTCCTCGTCGCCGCGGTCATGACGCTCGGCGGGCTGCGGATGTCACCGCTGCTCGTTCTACCGGCGCTGGCCGGTTCCGTGCTGTGCCTGCCCGTACTGCGTGCCCTCGCCAGGACCACGCGCACCGCCGGCTCCTCGGCGGAGGCGACGGGCGTTGACGACTGGCGGTCGTTCACGAAGCTGTCGGCGGCCGTCGTCTTCCGCTCGATCGTGTTCGTCGGCCTGAGCACCTTCGTCTCGCTCTACGCGCAGCAACGGGTCGGAGGCGGCACGGCGACGGGCAGCACCGCGCTGTTCCTGCTCTACCTCGGCGGCGCCGCGGGCACGGTGCTCGGCAGCAGGCTGGCCGGGCGCAGGGACCGCGTCACCGTGGTGCGCCGGTCGTATCTGGCGACCGTCGGCGCGGTAGCGGGTGTCGTGTTCGTGCCGGGGCCGGCGTTCTTCCCGTTCGTCCTGCTGGCCGCGGTGGGCCTGTACATCCCGTTCTCCTTGCAGATCACGCTCGCCCAGGACTACCTCCCCACGCGTGTCGGCACCGCCAGCGGCGTCACCCTCGGCCTGACGGTCAGCATCGGCGGTCTGGCGAGCCCCGTCATCGGGACGGTCGCCGACCACACCTCCTTGCAAACGGCCTTGGTCCCGTTGATCGCCCTGCCGCTTTTGTGCTGGATCACAACGCGCACCCTGTCCGAGCCGTGCTCCGTCCAAACGGGAGCGGAAGAAGTGTCAACGTCGCGCAATTAATCATGTACGAGCCTGTACATCATCAGTTACCGACTGGTAGGTTCCGGGCATCCAAACGTGATCCACTTCATGATTCAAAGGGGAGTCATGACCCGAAAGCCCGCTCGTCTGCTGGCCGTCGCGATCGCCCTCATCGTCGGTTTCGCCGCCGCGCCCGCCGCCTCCGCCGCCCCCGCCACCGATCCGTTCTACAGTTACGACGGCAGCGAACCGTTGTCGTCGTACAGCCCCGGGACCGTGCTGAAGACCCGGACGCTCAATTACCACGTCATCGGCATTGCCACGCCGCTCAAGGTGACCCAGTTGCTGTACCGGTCCACCGACGCGCAGGGGAAGCCGTCCGCCAACGTCACTTCGGTGTTGCGGAGCCTCACCGGCGACAGCACCAAAGCCGTTTCGTACCAATCGTTCTACGATTCGCTCAACCCCGAGCACGGCCCGTCGAGGGCGATCGCCGGTGACGTCTCGCTCGGCGGCCTGATCGCCAACGCGGAGTCGTTGTTCATCGCGCCCGCCCTGCTACTGGGTTACAACGTCGTCATTCCCGACACCGAAGGCCAGAAGGCGAACTTCGCCGCCGGGCCGGAATACGGGACGAACACCCTGGATTCGATCCGTGCCGCGACGCGGGCTCCGGGAACGGGCATGAACGACAAGACCCGGTTCGGTCTCATCGGGTATTCGGGCGGGGCCATCGCGACGGGGTGGGCCGCCGCGCTCGCGCCGGATTACGCGCCGGAGGTCAACAAGAACCTGGTCGGTTTCACCGAAGGCGGAGTGCTCGTCAAGCCGTCGCACAATCTCAAGTACGTCAACGGCAGCGTTGCGTGGACCGGCGTCATTCCGATGGCGCTCATCGGCGTCTCGCGGTCCTTCGGCATCGATCTCAAACCGTACGCGAATTCTTACGGCCTTCAGGTGCTCAAGGACATGGAAAAGGCGTCGATCGTCGACGCGCTCGGCCGGTATCCCGGGCTGACGTGGGAGAAATTCGTCAAGCCCGAGTACGTCAACCCGAACAAGGTGCTGCCGTACGTCGAGGCCGTCAACAAGATCAACCTCGGTTCCGCGCCGACGCCCACCGTGCCCGGCTTCATCGCGCAGGGCAACAACGGTGTCGTGGAAGGCACTTTCGGCAATCCGCCGGGGATCGGGACCGGCGACGGGGTGATGGTCGCCGGTGACGTGCGCTCGCTCGCGCGGCAGTACTGCGACACCGGCAACAAGTCGATCAAGTACCACCAGTACAACACGCTGAGCCACGTCGGGGCGGCCGTCGCCTGGGCGCCGCAGGCCATCGGCTGGCTCAACGACCGGTTCGCGGGCAAGACCGCGCCGTCCAGCTGCGGGAAGATCGCGCCCGGCAACTCCCTTGCCCCGGAGGTGCCGGTCAGCTGATCCCGCGTGTCCGTGAAGGCCTCCTTGAGGGACTCTGGATCCCTTAAGGAGGCTCGGAGTCATGGGGTTGTTGCAACACCGTCTGATGGAGGGGCGGGGTTGTGCGGGTTTATCGGTGGTTGCCGCGGTCGGTGCGGGTGGAGTTTTGGGAGCGGGTCCGGGCCGGGGTGGCGGCGAAGCCGGCGGCCCGGCTGGTGGGGCTGTCCCCGACGTCGGGGGTCCGGTTGTTCCGGCAGGCTGGCGGGGTGATCGGTAACGCACCTCGCCGGCCCGGCCCGGTCCGGTTGAGCCTGGCCGAGCGGGAGGAGATCGCCTGCCTGACCGCCGCGGGCCAGGGGCCCCGCGCGATCGGGCGGGCGATCGGCCGCCCGGCCTCGACGGTGTCACGCGAGCTGGCCCGCAACACCGGCCGGTCCGGTGTCTATCGGGCCGTCAGCGCCCAGCACGCTGCCGAGGAACGCGCGACACGCCCGAAAGTGGCGAAGCTGGCCGCCGACCCGGTACTGCGGGACGTGGTGCAGGACCGCCTGGACCGCACGTGGTCCCCGCGCCAGATCTCGCGGAGACTGGTGCTGGAGTTCCCCGACCGGCCGGAGATGCGGGTGTCCCACGAGACGATCTACCAAGCCCTGTATGTCCAGGGCAGGGGCGCGCTGCGCCGCGAACTCACCCAGGCGTTACGGACCGGGCGGGCACTGCGGATGCCGCGCCGGCAGGCCCAGGCCCGGCGGGAACGCACCCCCGGCGGAATCAAGGACATGGTCAACATCAGCGAACGCCCCGCCGAGGCCGCCGACCGCGCCGTCCC